>NZ_JAMYLN010000021.1:0-110783 GCF_040318035.1 Mesorhizobium sp. M1329
CGAGTTCATCTGCAAGGCATGGGCTTCCCAGCCCGAGCGCTTCACTCTCAATCCGCTCCAGCAAATGCCGGGACTAAACATCTAGGACCCGGTTGAGACTAATTTAGCCTCGCCCGACAAACGGCATCTTCGTCGCCATCACGGTCATGAACAGCACGTTGGCGTCGAGCGGCAGGCTGGCCATATGGAGGACGGCGTCGGCGACGCGCTCGACATCCATCACCGCTTCGGCGGCAATGGTGCCGTTGGCTTGCGGCACGCCGACCGTCATCGCTTGCGCCATGTCGGTCAGTGCGTTGCCGATGTCGATCTGGCCGCAAGCAATGTCGAAGGGCCTGCCGTCCAGCGCCAGCGTCTTGGTCAGCCCGGTGATGGCGTGCTTGGTCGCCGTATAGGGCACCGAGCCCGGCCGTGGCGCATAGGCCGATACCGAGCCGTTGTTGATGATGCGGCCGCCCATCGGCTGCTGCCTGCGCATGGCGCCGAAGGCGGCGCGAGCACACAGGAACGAGCCGGTGAGATTGACCCCGACGATGTCGTTCCATACCTCGACCGGGATGTCGTCGATCAATGTCGATTTGTAGCTCGTGCCGGCATTGTTGAAGAGCAGGTCGACGCGCCCGAAAGCTGCAGCCACCGTCTCGAACAGATCGTCGACCTGATCGGCCTTGCTGATGTCGCAGGCGAAGGCCAATGCCTTGGCCTGCGTCGGCCCGGCCGCGGCAATCGCCTCATCCAGCACCGGCTTGCGGCGGCCGCAGAAGACCGTGTTCCAGCCGGCCTTGAGCAGGGCCGTGGCGACGCTTTTGCCGATGCCCGTGCCGGCGCCGGTGACGATGGCGGTTTTATAGTCGGTCATGGCTGTACTCCCTGAAAGGGATGAGCCATCGCAAATGACGGGAAGCATGGCAAGCCGGGCCAAAGCCTGTGCTCACAAAAAGGGCGGCCATTGGCGACCGCCCCTGTCCGAACCGGGCTTGGGAGGAGGAAAGCCGATCCGACTATGTAAAATCATGCGCTTCCTCGGTTAACGAGAAGCTAACGTCGGACGGCCGTGTCGCAGCCCGCTTTTACCAGCGCGAATTGACGGCCGGCTTGGCTGCCTCGCCCGTGGATGCCGCCGGTACCTTCGCCGCCGTCACCGTCGCTTCGACATGGTCGACCAGCGCGTCCGGCAGGCCGAGGCGGCCGGCAAGCAGGTCGAGATAGCCGCGTTCGGCCCGCGTGTCCGGATCGATGGCAAGACGCGAGGCGGTGTAGAGTTCCAGCTTTTGCGCATCGGTCTTGGCGCCGGCGATCAGCACATCCAGATCGAGCGGCGCCTCCAGTTCCGACATCAGGAATTTCTCCGCTTCGGCGCCGACGCCGGCGAGGCTGAGCTTGCCGGCGATCTTCTGCCGCTCTTCGTCATCGACATGACCGTCGGCCTTCGCCGCCGAGATCATCGCCCTGACCAGCGTCAGCGTGAATTCGTCTTCGCCCTGCGGCGCTTGCGACGGATGGAAGGCGGTATCGGCCGGCGGCGGCAGCAATTCCGGTTCGCCTGCAACTTGCGTCTCGGCCGGCGCGTTGCCGTTCTTGTAGTTCTGGTAGGCCTTGTAGGCGAGGCCGCCGATCGCAGCCAACCCACCAAGCTTCACCGCCGCACCGGTGACCTGACGGCCTGGGCCGGTTCCGAGCAGCACCGCGGCCAGCGCACCGGCGGCAAGCGGATTGTCCTTGGCCATCTGCACCGCCTGCCCGGCCTTGTCGCGGACGGTCGATCCGGTACCGGGAACTTGCGAGCCGAGCAGATCGTCGAGGAGCTTCTTGGGATCGAACATCTATGCCTCCAGAATTGGCCCGGCCGAAGGTGCGCGGGCAGGTTTGGACGTCGAAGACCTAGGTCCCGCAGTTTGACATTACAATGACGGGGTGCATCCTTTTGCCCGCTGCCACGCATGACCTCGCACCGACATCTGCTGGGATTTCACGCGAAATCAAAGTGCTGCAGCCTCCTTCCGCGCCCGAACAACACGCGGCGCTGTGGACATTGGATGTGTCGAAACCGCCCTCGACTTCGACTAATGTCGCGGCATGTCGCTTGGGAGGAGCCTGGCATGACCGATGAGACAGACCGCCAGCCGGCACGCGATCCCCAGGAGCTGGAGCGCCTGCTGATTTCGCGGCAATGGGTCGGAGACATTGATGGCATGGCGGCGCTTTTTGAGCCGCATGCAGTCATCGACAGCGGTGGCGGACAACTGACGCTCGGGCGCGAAGCCATCCGAACGCTGTTCGCGGAGATCACCGCAACCGGCCGAAAATTTCAGTCCGGAGATCAGCGTCCGGCTGTCATCAATGGCGACCTGGCGCTCACCTCGACCCGGCTTCCCGACGGCACGATTACCACCGAGGTCGCGCGCCGGCAGAACGACGGGACATGGATGTGGGTCATCGATCGCTTCTCTGTTGCCTGACGTGAAGTTGCTTCACGTCAGCTAACTTCCGATGTGGCGGTCGCCGCGTGCCTGCGCCAGCTCGACCTGTCGCTGGCGCTCGGCATAACGGGAGCGATCTTCATCCGAGCGGGCATCGAAGCAATGCGGGCATGAAACGCCGGTAGCATATTTCGGCGACAGCCGGTCTTCTGCCGCCAGCGGATGCCGGCAGGCGCGGCAGAGTTCCGCCTCGCCTGCGACCAGCCCGTGCGATACCGAAACGCGCTCGTCGAAGACGAAGCATTCGCCTTGCCACAGGCTCTGTTCGGCGGGGACGTCCTCGAGATATTTCAGAATGCCGCCCTTGAGATGGAACACAGCCTCGAAGCCGAGCGACTTCACATAGGCCGTCGCCTTCTCGCAGCGTATGCCGCCGGTGCAGAACATCGCGACCTTTCGCCCCTCGAGCTCATGCCGATACTGCTCGACCCAGGCCGGGAATTCGCGGAAGCTGGTGGTGGCGGGATCGACAGCGCCCTTAAAGGTGCCGAGCGACACCTCGTAGGCGTTACGCGTGTCGATGACGATGGTGCCTGTATCCGAGATCAGTGCGTTCCAGTCGGCTGGCGCAACATAGGTGCCTGCACCTGCCGCCGGATCGATATTGTCCACGCCCATGGTGACGATCTCGCGCTTCAACCGCACCTTCATGCGGTGGAACGGCATCGCTGCGGCGCTGCTGTATTTGATCTCGAGGCCGGCGAGACCGTCGATGGATTCGAGATGACCGATGAGCGCCGTGATTGCCGCTTCACTGCCGGCGACCGTGCCGTTGATGCCCTCACGCGCCAGCAGCAGCGTGCCCTTGATGCCGCGTGCGCGGCAGAAGGCGGCGAGCGGCGCGCGCAGCGCCTCGAAGGTGTCGAGCCGGGCGAAGCGGTAAAGCGCGGCAACGCGGAAGCCTTGGCTGGGCAGTGTCATCACCAAGCCACTAAACGCTCACGACAGCCGGATCAAGGCAGAGCCGGGAGCGGTCTGACCGCGGGTGCGTTTCGAACACCACGCGTGACATCGCGACACGCCGCGTTTCGTGGACAGAAAAACCGCCTTCTGCTAACCGGTCGACTTGATCAACAGAGGAGAGACGACGAATGCCCAGCACGACCGAAAAGCTCCTGTCGCTCCTCAACGGCCAGCCGGTCATACCGGTGCTGAAGATCGCCAATCCCGCCGATGCGGCGCCGCTGGCCCGGGCGCTGGCCCGCGGTGGCCTGCCGGCGATCGAAATCACGCTGCGCACCGCCGACGCGCTGGAGGCGATCCGCCGGGTGGCAGGCGAGGTCGAAGACGCCGTCGTCGGCGCCGGCACCATCCTGGACGCCCGCCAGTTCGGCGAGGCGGCGGCCGCCGGCTCGAAGTTCATCGTCAGCCCCGGCATCACCCGCGAGCTTCTCGCGGCAGCCAGGGACAGCGATGTGCCGTTGCTGCCTGGCGCCATCACGCCGGGAGAGGTCATGGCCGCGCGCGAAGCCGGCCTGCGCTTTCTGAAATTCTTCCCGGCCGAACAGTCGGGCGGCATCGCCTCGCTCAAGGCTTTCGCCTCGCCGCTTGCCGACGTGAAATTCTGCCCGACCGGCGGTATCACCGGCAAGAACGCCGCCGACTACCTCAGCCTGCCCAACGTCATCTGCGTCGGCGGTTCCTGGGTGGCGCCGGACGATCTGGTCAAGGCCGGCAGATGGGACGAGATCGAAGCCTTGGCGCGCGCTGCAAGCAAGCTCGGGCGCTAACATCGCCGCCGATCTGGCCTGCCGCCGATCTGGTTCGCCGGCTGGTTCCCGCTCATGGGCTCGAACCACGATTCACGCCTTCAAAGGGCGCTGTCCTACCATTAGACGAAGCGGGAGAATGCCGACCATTGGTTAGCATCCCGGGATGAAGGAAGCCAGTGCCGGCGGTGAAGGCCGCGCGGGGATGCCGAGCGCGGCCTACTCGGTCTTGAAGCGGGCCACTGACATGAACTTGACGGCCTTACCGGTGAACCGGTTGGCGTCGGCCATTTCGTTGCCCGGCTGGAAGCCCACGGTATAGACCTCGCTCGGTGCCGTACGGACGAAGTCGTAGGCGTAGCGCGGCGCCGTTGTCGCATCCGAAACGGTTGCGACATACTCACCGCTGTGCAGCGCCCAGCGGGCGGCCTGCGGCGCGGCGGCGACCACCACCGGCTTGGGGCCGGGCTTCAGGTCGCGGGCGGTGGCCCTGGGTTCCTTGCGTGTGGTCTTCACGCCTGCTCCGATGACGGCAGCCGGATCGGAGCCGGCCGGGCGGGCAACGATGGCGTCTCGCGGCGATGCGCCGTCGTCGTTCGCCGGTTCCTCGAACACCGATGCTTGCTCGGAAAGCGACGCGACCTTGTATTCGTCGGTCGCGCTGACCCGTTCCAGAACGGCCTTGACCTCGTCGGGCTGCGAACTGTCTGGCCGCGCCGACGGCAATACGGAGAATGCGTCGGTGGCGGTATTGCTCCTCTCGGCTGCACTCGCCAGCGCCAGCAACACTTGCTTGTCCTGCGGTGCAAGACCCGCCTGCGAAAGATCGGCCGGCAGCGAATGATCGGGCCGCCAGCTCGGCACGGGAATGGTATTGGCCGCGGCCTGCACCGGGCCGGCTGCGGCAGACGGGTCTGCCACGCCGAACGGAACGTTTTCAGGTGCCACGCTTGCCGGCGCCGCACTTGCCGACGCTTGCGCGGTCGCCACCGCCTGTTCGGTCGATCCAGCCGCATCCGCCACGCCGAACGGAACATTTTCAGGCGGCTGGGCGCCGACGTCGGTCTTCGGGCGCGGAGCAAAATCCGGCAGCGGGATACTGCGCGCCGGCAATGCCGCGATGATCGTCTCCGGCGTGTCATTCTCCGGTTCAGGCGCAGGCGCCGGAGCATCGGCGACTTCCGGAATCTCGGCGCGCTTGGCATCCTGAGGCGCCACGATGGCAATGCCAGGCAGGTTGCTGCTCTTGGCGGACGGCGCCGGCTTCACGTTACGGGGCTTTGGCGCTGGCTCGGCCATCGCCACATCGGCGCTGTCGTCCGCCTCGTCGTCGCCGCCGCCGAAGAGGGCTGCCAGGAACCCGCGGGATTTTTTTGCACCGCCGCTTGCGCTGGCCAGTTCGATGGCCGGCGCGCCGGCGCCCTTGCGGGCCTTATAGGAGGCGAGCGCCTGTTGATAACCAGGCAGCGGCTTGCCGTCGCTCGGTACATGCAGCGTCTTGCCGTTGGGGAACACGCGCGCCAGTTCCTGGCGGCTGATGCCGGGCCAGTGGCGCACATTGCCGACATCCATATGCACGAAGGGCGAGCCGGAACTGGGATAGTAGCCGACGCCGCCGCCCTGCATCCTGAGGCCGATGTCACGCAGCTTCTTCAGCGGCACGCCGGGAATGTAGAAATCCATCGCCCTGCCGAGCATGTGCTGGCTCTTCTCGGCGACGCCCCTGCTGCGGCTGCGCAGCATCGAATTCGTGGCCGGCGAACGATAGCCGCAGACGACCTGGATGTAATCGGTGGCGCCGCTCTCCCGATACGCCTCCCAGACCAGGTCCAGCAGGCGCGGATCCATCTTGGTCGGCTCGTTGCGGCGCCAGTCGCGCAGGATGATGTTGATCTTTCGCAAGCCCGCCTGGTCGTAGCGGCCATTGCGCTTGTAGACGATCTCCGCCTTTTCATGCGTGTGGAGATGATAGAGCTTCAGCGAACGTGTCTCGGCATTGGCGCCGGTTGCCGCCGCTGCAAGGAACCCGACGGCAACAATCACCGCTGCCAGCCATCTCGGCCAGACGCTCATGTGATAATGCCGCCCGTTTTTGTGTCGTTCGATTCTGTTCAAATCAAAAGGCCTTGCAGGCTGCCGTTTTGTCCCCGGATTTGACCAAACGGATGCGTGGTGTATGCATCCGAATATCGATCCTAATGGTTAATCATCGCTTATTGAAGCCGAAATGCGGTAACACGGTGGCGATATCCCGCCAAAAATATTGCGCAGGATATCGTGGTAAACCGCTGGTTTAGATCATGTTTTGGCGCCAGCTCGAAACACGATCTGTTACCGTCCGCCTTAATACGTGAACACTGCGGCGGATACCTCGTTTCGAGGCGTGCTTGCTTCGAATGGATGCCCGGATGAGAACCAGCTTGGCCCTGTGACTCAGGAAGCGAGCCGTTCGACGCGGCCGGTTTCCGGGTCGATGCCGTATTCCTTGAGCTTGCGGTAGAGCGTCGACCGGCCGATGCCGAGGCGGCGGGCGACTTCGCTCATCTGGCCGTTGTAGTGGTCGATGGCGAGCTTGATCATTTCGAGTTCGACGTCGGCCAGAGCACGCACATTGCCGCGCTCGTCGAGCGCCCGCAGTGTGCCGAAGCGAGGCCTGGCCGGCGCGTCGGGATCGGCGGTTGCTATGCCGCCAGCGGCCGGCAAGTTGTCGCGCGGCTGGCTGCCCGAAGCCAAGCCGGAAGCTGGCCACCCTGGGGCTGCCCCCCCCGAAGCTGGCCCCCCTGAATCTGGCAAGGCAATACCCGAATCGAGATTGACCGTGCCCTCGACCTGCGCCCGGATCTGCGGGAATTCTTCTTCGGTCAGCATGTCGCCGTCGGCAAGCACCGAAGCCCGGAAGACGGCGTTTTCGAGCTGCCTTATGTTGCCCGGCCAGTCATAGGCCTGCAGCATGGCAACCGCCGCAGCCGAGATGCCTCGCAGGCGATGGCGCGGATCGTTGGGCGCCACCTTCTCCATGAAGTGCTCGACCAGATAGGGGATGTCGTCGCGACGGTCGCGCAATGGCGGCACGAAGATCGGATAGACGTTCAGCCGATAGAACAGGTCCTCGCGGAACTTGCCGTCTTTGACCTGCTGCAGCAGGTTGCGATGGGTTGCCGAGATCAGCCTGATGTCGACCCTGACGGTCGAGCGCCCGCCAACCGGATCGACTTCGCCATCCTGCACGGCGCGCAACAGCTTGACCTGCGCGTCGAGCGGCAGGTCGCCGATTTCGTCAAGGAACAGCGTGCCGGTATGCGCTTCGACGAACTTGCCGGTATGTTTTTCGGTGGCGCCGGTGAACGAGCCCTTCTCGTGCCCGAACAGGATCGATTCGACCAGATTGTCGGGGATGGCGCCGCAATTCACGGTGACGAACGGTTTCGAGCGGCGGTCGCCGCTGCCCTGGATGGCGCGCGCCACCAGTTCCTTGCCGACGCCGGATTCACCCTCGATCAGGATCGGAATGTTGGACGCCGCAGCCTTGCGGCCGAGCCGGATCACCCGATCCATCGCCGGACTTTGGGTGATCATGTCCTTGAACGTCAGATGGCCGCCGCGCTGCCGTGACGAGCGCTTCACTTCGCCTTCGAGCGCTTCGACCTTGAGGGCGTTGCCGATCGACGCCTGCAGCCTGTCGGGAGAGGCCGGCTTGACGACGAAATCGAAGGCGCCGTGACGCATTGCCGAAACGACGGTTTCGATGCCGCCCTGCGCGGTCTGCACGATGACGGGAATGTGGATGCCACGCTCGCGCATCGCCTTCAGCACGCCGATGCCGTCGAGGCCGGGCATCATCAGATCGAGGATGACCACCGACACGTCGCGCGCATTGGGTCCGTCGACGAGATCAAGACCGGCCTCGCCGCCATCGGCGACGATCGCGGTGTGGCCGAATTTCGTCACCGCCGCCTCGAGCAGCCGGCGCTGCACGGGATCGTCATCGACTATGAGTATGGAAGCTGCCATGACTGATCCGCCCGTGCCCGCCCGAGAATGCGCCCTATGGATCATCTTGGCACAGGGTTCTAAATAAGCTTTCAAAAAACCCGGTGAATGAATTCCTTAGGATTTGACCGGCTTCTCGTTTCCTCGAATTTTCGTATCTGGAAGGATCGGCAATGCGCATGGTTTTTGCTCGAAAGCTGGCGGCAGCGCCCGGTCAGGGCGTGGCGGAGCTTGGCGACCTGCCGGAATGGAATCTGGCCGATCTCTATTCGGGCATGGAAGCGCCCGAGCTGAAGCGCGACATCGTCCAGGCCGCCGCCGATGCCATCGCCTTCGAAAGCCGTTGGAAAGGCACGCTCGCCGCCGAGGCAGGGCGTGGCAGCGCCGGCAGGCTGGGCGAGGTGCTTCAGGCCTATGAAGCGCTGGAGGAGTTGATCGGCCGCATCGTCTCCTATGCCGGGCTTGTCTATGCCGGCAACACGTCGGATCCGCAGCGCGCCAAGCTCTATGGCGACATCCAGGAAAAGATGGCCGATGCCAGCGCGCACCTGCTATTTTTCGCGCTCGAGCTGAACCTCATCGACGATGGCGCGATCGAAAATGCGCTCGCCGCCGATTCGGCCTTCGCCCATTACCGGCCCTGGGTGCTCGATCTGCGCAAGGACAAGCCCTATCAGCTCGAAGACCGCATCGAGCAGCTCTTCCATGAAAAGTCGATCACCGGGCGCGGGGCCTGGAACCGCCTGTTCGACGAGACGATGACCGATTTGCGCTTCGACGTCGACGGCGAGGAGCTGACGCTGGAGCCGGCGCTCAATCGCCTGCAGGACGCCGATGGCGAGGTGCGCCGCCGGGCGTCCGAGGCGCTGGCCACGACCTTCCGCAAGAATTTGCGCGTCTTTACGCTGGTCACCAACACGCTGGCCAAGGACAAGGAGATCTCCGACCGCTGGCGCGGCTTCGAGGACATTGCCGATTCCCGTCATCTCGCCAACCGCGTCGAACGCAGCGTAGTGGATGCGCTCGCCGCCGCAGTCCGTGACGCCTATCCGCGCCTGTCGCATCGCTATTATGCGATGAAGGCGCGCTGGCTCGGCATGCAGGTGATGAACCACTGGGACCGAAACGCGCCATTGCCCGAGACCCCTCAGGCGGTCATCGGCTGGGACGAGGCCAAGAACACCGTGCTTTCCGCCTACCAGCGCTTTTCGCCCGACATGGCGGAGATCGCCAGAACCTTCTTCGACCGCAACTGGATCGATGCACCGGTGAGACCCGGCAAGTCGCCTGGTGCCTTCGCGCATCCGACCGTGCCTTCGGCGCATCCCTATGTGCTGCTCAACTACATGGGCAAGCCGCGCGACGTGATGACGCTGGCGCACGAGCTCGGCCACGGCGTGCACCAGGTGCTGGCCGGCGGCCAGGGCGCCTTGATGGCATCGACGCCACTGACGCTGGCCGAAACCGCATCGGTGTTCGGCGAGATGCTGACGTTCCGCTCGCTGCTCGAGCAGACCACCGACAAGCGCGAACGCAAGGCCATGCTCGCCCAGAAGGTCGAGGACATGATCAACACGGTCGTGCGCCAGATCGCCTTCTACGAGTTCGAGCGCAAGGTGCATGCCGAGCGCAAGAGCGGCGAATTGACCTCCGACAGGCTCGGCCAGTTCTGGTTGGAAGTGCAGGCGGAAAGCCTCGGGCCGGCGATCAAGCTGCGCGACGGGTACGAGGTTTTCTGGACCTATATCCCGCACTTCATCCACTCGCCTTTCTATGTCTATGCCTATGCATTCGGCGATTGCCTGGTGAACTCGCTCTACGCGGTCTACCAGAACGCCGAGCGCGGTTTTCAGGAGAAATATTTTGCCATGCTGCGCGCCGGCGGCACCAAGCATCATTCCGAGCTTCTGGCGCCGTTCGGCCTCGACGCGGCCGACCCTGCCTTCTGGCAGATCGGGCTTGGTGTGATCAGCGGACTGATCGACGAGCTGGAAGCACTGGACAATTGATGCGCAACACTGGGCGATGCGCAACGCGGGGTGACCGGGTTTTCCAGAACAGTTTAGCTGCAATGCATATTGGCGACGATTCTATTCTTGTCTTGGATATTTGTTCTTAAATAACTTTCCATGGAAGTTTTCCGTTAGATTCCCGTAAGCTGTATGATAGCGTCCGCCCTCAAGCTCAGCCGGGCACGAATGGGTCTGGTCGGAAAGTCCCGACCCGTTCGTGGCGTGCCGGCGGATGCGACAACGGTTGTTGGCCAGGGGCAAACCGGTCGCCGACAGCTCGATCGAAGCCGGCTGTTCTGCAAATTGCGGAATCACCATCGAATGATCCTTCGCCGAGGTCATGGCTCCACAGGCCAGGGCGGACGGATCGGACTGGAGAGAGAAAGACAATGGGCACTTTTTTCTACATGCTCCTGGCGTTCTTGGTAGGTGTGTTGGTTGGCTGGTTCATTTGGGGACGCCTGCGTGGCGAACTCGATAGTTTGCGCGGCGATCTCGACCGCACGCGCAGCGAACGAGACAGGTTGCGGGCCGATAGCGACCGTCTGACCGGTGAGTTGGATGCATGCGGCCGGGCCCGCGCCGATCTCGAACGCCGGCTGGGCGAGGCGAAAACCACCCAGGCGCCAACCGCGAAGGCGGCAACAGCCAAGGCGCCAGCCGCCAAGGCCGGCGCGACCAAGGCGGCGATGCAGGCGCCGTCAACCCTGATGTCGACATCCGCACCAGCCAAACCGGCGCCGAAGAAATCTCCGACGGCAAAGGCCGTGACCGCGCCACGCGCAAGTGCCGCGAAAACGGCAACGCCGAAACCGCCTGCATCGAAAGCGAGCGCCGCACCCAGGAGCGCGCCAGCGGCAAGCAAGGCTGCGCCGGCGGCGAGCAAGGCCGCGCCAGCTGCAAAGAAAGCCGCGAGCGGCAAGGCAACAGCCACTGCTCCAGGCAAAGCCAATGATCTGCGTCGCCTGATCGGCATCGGCCCGACCAACGAGCGGCTGCTCAAAGGGCTTGGGGTCACGACCTATGCCCAGATCGCCGCCTGGACGCCCGACGATGTCAAGCGGATCGAGGCGACATTGAATTTCGACGGCCGCATCGAACGTGAACGCTGGATCGAGCAGGCGAAACTGCTTGCCGCCGGTGACGAGAAGGAATTTGCGCGCCGCTTCCCGACTGCGGGAGAAGCCAGCAATACCTGAGCCATTGCAAGGCGGCATCTGGAACAAGGCGGCGCCCTCTGGCGCCGCTTTTGTTTTTGCCCCCCGCGCCTTTGCGTCTTGAGACGCCGTTCCCTCGATTGCGCACGGTCGAGCCCCCATATAGATCGATCGCTGGTGACCGCAGCATCCGAGCCTTATGTCCCTGCCCCTGCCCTTTGCAATTTTCCGGAACGACGAGACCGCGCGTCAGCTCGTTTTCGACCGGCCGGCCGAGGTCATCGCAGTGCATGGCGAGGCGGATTTTTTGCCGGCGCTGGAAGCCGCGCAGGCTGCACATGACGGCGGCAAATGGCTGGCCGGTTATTTCTCCTACGAGGCCGGTTACCTGCTCGAACCCAAGCTCGTTCCGCTGCTGCCGGCCGGCCGCCGCGCCCCGCTTTTCTGCCTCGGCGTGTTCGACGCGCCGGTCGAGGAGACGGTCGCGCCAGGCGATCTGCCGGCTAGCAACGGCCCGATCTTCGACGCCAAGGCAGCCTGGTCTTCGGACGACTACGCCAAACGCTTTGCCAGGCTGCATGACCACATCCGCAAGGGCGACTGCTACCAGGGCAATCTGACCTTTCCGGTCCATGCGCAATGGTCGGGCGATCCGCTGGTCGCCTTCAACGCGCTGACCGAACGCCAGCCGGTGAAGTATGGCGCGCTGGTCGCGCTTGGCGATCCAATCGTCTTGTCGCGATCGCCGGAACTGTTCTTCGAGGTCGACGCGGAAGGCATGATCGAGACGCATCCGATGAAGGGCACCGCGCCGCGCGGCGCAACAAAAGCCGAGGACGATCGCCTGAAAGCGTTCTTGCGCAACGACGAGAAGAACCAGGCCGAGAACCGGATGATCGTCGATCTCCTGCGCAACGACATCTCACTGATCAGCGAGATTGGCACGCTCGATGTGCCGGAGCTTTTCCGCATCGAGAGCTACCCGACCGTCCACCAGATGGTGAGCCGCGTGCGGGCAAAACTTTTGCCCGGCCTCTCCATCCGCCAGATTTTCGCCGCGCTATTCCCCTGCGGCTCGATCACCGGCGCGCCGAAGATCCGCGCCATGGAAATCCTGCGCGAGCTGGAAAGTGGTCCGCGCGATGTCTATTGCGGCGCCATAGGCTGGATCGCGCCCGGCGGCCGGATGCGTTTTTCCGTGGCGATCCGCACCATCTCGCTCTTTGCCAATGGCGAGGCGGTCTACAATGTCGGCGGCGGTGTCGTCTTCGATTCGACAGCCGAAGAGGAGTACCAGGAGTGTCTGCTGAAAGCCCGTTTCGCGACGGGAACAGTGCCGATTTCGAACTGATCGAAACAATGCGCTGGGAACCCGGCTCGGGTTTCCTTCGTTTCGACCGCCATCTCGCGCGGCTTTACGGCTCGGCAAACGAACTCGGCTTCGCCTGCGACCCGCAAAGGGTCGGCGAAGCACTGATGAATGCGGTTGGTCACCAACAGATCGCGTTGCGCACACGCCTCGTCCTGTCGCGCAATGGCGAAGTCGCGGTTTCGGTGCAGCCCTACGAGCCGCTTGCCGCCGACAAGGTCTGGACACTGCAGCTGGCACGGGTGCGGCTTGATTCGATCGACACGCTGCTGCGCCACAAGACCAGCCGCCGCCAAACCTTTACGCGCGCCCGCGCCGAATATCTTGCCGGCCGGGCCGACGAGGTGCTGCTCGCCAATGAGCGCGGCGAAATCTGCGAGGGCACGATCACCAACGTCTTTGCCGATTTCGGCGAGGGCGTGCTGGCCACGCCCCGGCTCGATTGCGGCCTGCTGCCTGGCGTCCTGCGCGGTGAACTGCTGGATCAAGGCCGCGCCGGTGAAGCGGTCTACACGTGGAACGAACTGAAATCGGCCAAGGCGCTGTTCGTCGGCAACTCGCTGCGCGGATTGATCCCGGCGCGGCTGGGCTGAAGCATCGGAGACAACAATGTTCGTGGTTTCGCTGAACTACAAGGTGCCGCTGACCGAGATCGACCGCCTGCAGCAAGCGCATGTCGAGTGGCTGAAGGCCTGCTACGCGCAAGGTATCTTTGTCGCCTCGGGGCCAAAGCGGCCAAGGACCGGCGGCATCATCATCGCGCACGGTCCACGCGAAGTGCTCGATGCCAGACTGGCTGACGATCCCTTCGCCAAGGCAGGTGCCGCCGATTACGAAATCACCGAATTCACGGCGAGAATGGCCACTGCCGCACTGGAAGCCTACAAAGAAGCATGAGTTTCCGCCCACCGACCCACACACCCTATGACGGCTCGTCGAAACTGTTCACCATCGGGCTGAAACCGCTCAATCTCGATAGCTGGATCGAGGTCGACGAATATCTGCTGCCCTATCTTGCCGAGAAACGCCGGCTTTACGCGGAAATTCCCGGCAAGGTTTTTGTCGAGGAGCAAACAACGCGCGAGGCCCAGCGCGAAGTGCTCGATCTGCTCGGTGCGCATTTGGCGGCGAACTTTCCTGAGACCCACAGGCGTACCGACAACGCGATCGAGGTGATCGGCGGCACCGACAATCTCGAGGGCTCAGGCACCTCAGCTCCTTTCAGCGATGCGCCGCTTGTCGCGGCCTCGTTACTCGTCCAGGAGGATTTGATCCTGATGCGCCGCGACGAGAGCGGCTGGCGCCTGGCGGCCGGCTCGCTCTGCTTCCCCTCGTCATGGTCGCTGATCGAAAAATTCGGCAAGCCGCTGCAGCAGATCCACGCGCCGGTACCGGGTTTCGGTCCTGGCACACGGCCGGCCGATCTCATCAACCGCATGTTCGACGGCCTCCGGGGCCAAGCCGTCGAGCGCTACAACTGGTCGATCCAGGCGGGCAATGCGCTCTACCATCCGCTCTCCAACCTCGAGCGCATCGACCGTGCCAGCAGTCGCCCGTCGAGATTCCCGGACGGCGACATCGACGCCCATGCCTTTATTCGCGTCGAGCGGCAGACCCTGAGAAAGCTCCCCGTTTCGGGCGACATACTCTTCACCATTCGCATCCATCTCGATCCGCTCGCCGTGCTGGAACGCCATCGCGACCGCGCGGCGCTCTCAGCGTCCTTGGCCGAACAACTTCTGGCGCTGGACGAGGCACAGCTCGACTACAAGGGGATGACCGCCGACCGTGACCGGCTGACGGAACGACTGAAAGTCATGGCTTGGGGGAACAATGATCCAACATCTTAGCAGTCCGGTCACGTTCATGGCCGCGATCCTGGTACTGTCGACAGCAGCCGAAGCGGAGCCGGTGACTTATGCCGGCAAGCTTGGAAAAAGCGATATCGTCGTCGAATTCACCGGCGATCCGGCGGCCACCGACGGCCCGCTGGCCGGCCGCTACTTCTACCGCTCGAAGGGCGTCGACATCCCGCTGCAAGCCAGGTCGCAGAAGGGCAGCAAGTTCGAACTGGCCGAGGAGGAGGCATGCGGCGCCGATAATTGCGATGACGGAAAGGCCGCGCCGATCGCCGCTGTGTGGCGCCTGGCCTCATCCAGTAACGGCAAGACCCTTGAAGGCAGCTGGAACGGAAAGAAGGCGCTGCCGCTCAGATTGGAACGGGTCGCAAGTCGGCAGGTGACTGGGAGCGAGCCCAGCACCCCGCTCGATCTCTACGATTTCAGCTTCATGAAGTTCTTCGGCAATGACACGCCGCTCACCATGGAAACGTCCCCCTATGACTATCTGCGGATGGACACTCAGCTCGATAACGGCAAGACCACTGGTTGGCCGGACGCGACCTACCGCTACGTCGTCGACCCCCGCACCAAATTCGCCACGCCGCGCATTGTCGAACTGTCCGGCAACGTTTCGGTCGAGGCCGCGAATGCTCTGCTGCAAGACAGGCACTGGCGCGCAAACATCGGCGCACTGGGCTGCGTGGCTGCGCAATACGCCGGTTTCAACGAAGGCGGGCCGATTGACGGTGTGAACGACGGCACGCTCGGCGGCTATGAGGACAGCACATTCGAAGTGAGCTCGCTGACGCCGCGGCTGATGAGCTGGCGGGAGTCCGGCAGCATCTTCTGCGGCGGAGCGCATCCGACCAACTATTCGGACGCCTACATCATGGATGTGCGGCGCGGCGTCCTGCTTGGCCTTCAGGACATTTTCTCGGATACGGTGGATGGCAAGCCCGGTCCTTCCCTCGCCTCCTTGGTCAAGCAGCGGCGCAAGAAACCGACCGATCAGACCGACATCGATCACGAAGCCGAATGCGGCATGGACGATCTCATCGGCGAATATCTGGCGGTCAGCCTCTGGCGGGAGGGCGACAAGCAGGTTCTGGTGTTCGGGCTCCAGACCCTTCCGCATGCCATCCAGGCCTGCGCCGACGATCTGCTGGAACTACCGGTCTCCGAGGCACGTGACCTCTTCAAGCCTGAATTCGCAAGACTGGTCGAGCCGTAGCCGGGATGGCGCGGCGTGAGGCCGGCCGTCCGCTTTTCGCTTTATTGTGACAATGATCTATGGTTTGTCGCGCCGCGGCCAAGCCGCTGTTCCGAAGCGTTTTTTGAGGGAGTAATCGATAAATGGCGAATGAAAACTGGCCCGTTTACGGTGAGATCACCGGCCCTGTCGTGATGATCGGCTTCGGCTCGATCGGACGGGGAACGCTGCCGCTGATCGAGCGCCATTTCAAATTCGACAAGTCGCGCATGACGGTCATCGACCCGCGCGACGCCGACCGCAAATTGCTCGACGAGCGCGGCATCACCTTCATGCAGGATGCGGTGACCAAAAAGAACTACAAGAAGCTGCTGACACCGCTTTTGACCAATGGCGGCGGCCAGGGCTTTTGCGTCAACCTGTCGGTCGACACTTCCTCGCTCGAGCTGATGAAGCTCTGCCGCAAGCTTGGCGTCCTCTACGTCGACACGGTGGTCGAGCCTTGGCTCGGCTTCTATTTCGACGAAAAGGCCGACAATGCCTCACGCACCAACTATGCGCTGCGCGAGACGGTGCGTACTGAAATCGCGAAGAACCCGGGCGGCACCACGGCGATCTCGTGCTGCGGCGCCAATCCCGGCATGGTCTCGTGGTTCGTCAAGCAGGCACTGGTCAACCTCGCCACAGATCTTGGCCTCGACTTCTCGGAACCCGCGCAGCACGATCGCGAAGGCTGGGCCAGGCTGATGAAGAAGGCCGGCGTCAAGGGCATCCATATCGCCGAGCGCGACACCCAGCGCACCAAGAAACCCAAGCCGATGAACGTGTTCTGGAACACCTGGTCGGTCGAAGGCTTCATTTCGGAAGGCCTGCAGCCGGCCGAGCTCGGTTGGGGCACGCATGAGACGTGGATGCCGAAGAACGCCAAAAAGCACAAGAACGGCTCGAAGGCCGCGATCTTTCTGGAGCAGCCCGGCGCCAACACGCGCGTGCGCACATGGTGCCCGACGTCCGGTCCGCAATACGGCTTCCTGGTGACGCATAATGAGGCGATTTCGATTGCCGATTTCTTCACTTTGTCCAGCAAGAAGGGCAAGGTGCAGTACCGGCCGACCTGCCATTACGCCTATCATCCCTGCAACGACGCCGTGCTGTCACTGCACGAGATGTTCGGTGCCGCCGGCGAGGCTCAGCCCGTACATCACGTGCTCGACGAAAACGAACTGGTCGATGGCATCGACGAACTCGGCGTGCTGCTCTACGGCCACGCCAAGAACGCCTACTGGTACGGCTCGCAGCTGTCGCTGGCCGAGGCGCGCAAGCTGGCGCCCTACCAGAACGCCACCGGCATGCAGGTCACGTCGGCGGTGCTGGCCGGCATGGTCTGGGCGCTGGAAAATCCCGAGGCCGGCATCGTCGAAGCCGACGAGATGGATTACAAGCGCTGCCTCGACGTGCAGAACCCATATCTCGGGCCGGTCAGGAGCTATTATACGGACTGGACACCGCTCGACAATCGGCCTGGTCTGTTTTCCGAGGACCTCGACACCAAAGACCCGTGGCAATTCCGCAACATCCTCGTTCGATAGCAGCGTTGCCTCGACACTCCGCCAGCTTGCAATCGCCCGGAAATCGGGCGATTGAAGAGGGCGGACCGAGGAGAGGAATTTGATGATGACGATTGTGCAAAGGTTGCTTTCGGCTGGCGTTGCCGCAGCCGCTGCCGTCACGTTGGCGGCCTGCACCACCACCGGCCCAGGCGAGCCGCCGGTGATCACGGCCAAAGGGGTCGAAGGCTCCTGGATCGACGCGCAGGGCACGGGCTTGTCCACCTTCAGGGGCGGCAGCTTCGCGACCGTCGCCACCGATACCGGCCAGAAGCTTGCCGATGGCAGCTACACCATGACCGGCGGCACCTCAGTCGAGATCCATGGCACTTCGCTGATCCGCCAGACGCCGATCAGCTTCAACTGCTTGATGGTCTCCACCAGCCAGCTCAATTGCACCAGCGCGAGCGGGCAGAATTTTGTGCTGACCAGGCGCACCTGAAATTCGATTCCGACTTGACTTTGCAAAGGGCGGCGGCTTCAAGCCGCCGTCTTCTTGCGCCGGCAAAGCTGATGCCGATTTCCGCTTGCATCGACTGAAACGCGATGTGAACATGGCCCGAGAGGGCTGTTACATCCCAGTCAAACAAGAGCGTTAAACGCGTCTGGTCCAGTTATCCGGGAGACGAGAATGAAGAAGATCGCTGCCATCGCCGCGCTGTCGGCATCGGCGCTTGGCCTGTCGGCAGGGGTATCCTTTGCCGACTACACGCTGAACATCCTGCACATCAACGACTGGCACAGCCGCATCGAGAGCAACAACAAGTATGAATCGACCTGCTCGGCCGAGGAGGAGACCAAGGGCGAATGCGTCGGCGGCGCCGGCCGCCTGGTCACCGCGATCGCCCAGGAGCGCAAGAAGCTGCAAGGCCAGAACGTGCTGCTGCTCAGCGCCGGCGACAATTTCCAGGGCTCGCTCTTCTACACGACCTACAAGGGTAAGACCGAAGGCGAATTCCTCAACCAGATGAAATTCGATGCCGAGGTGGTCGGCAACCATGAGTTCGACGATGGCGAGTCGGCGCTGGCGCCGTTTCTCGACATGATCCAGTTTCCGGTGCTCGGCGCCAACGTGAAGGCCAATGCGCAATCCAAGCTCGGCGACCGCGTCAAGCCGTCGATCGTGGTCGAGGTCGGCGGCCAGAAGATCGGCATCGTCGGCGCGGTCACCAACGACACGCCGGAGCTTGCCTCCCCTGGCCCGAACATCGCCATTGAAGACGACGTCAAGTCGATCACCGCTGAGGTCGAGAAACTGAAGGGAGAGGGCGTCAACAAAATCATCGCGGTCACCCATATCGGCTACAAGCGCGAGCGCGACGTGATCGCCAAGATCCCGGGCGTCGACGTGGTGGTCGGCGGCCACAGCCATTCGCTGCTTTCCAACACCGACCCCAAGGCGGAAGGCCCTTATCCGACGATGGTCGACAATCCGGACGGCTACAAAGTGCCGGTCGTGCAGGCGGCGTCCTATTCGAAATATCTCGGCGAGTTCAAGGTCGTGTTCGACGACAACGGCGTCGTCAAGGAGGCCAGCGGCGATCCTATCCATCTCGACAAATCGATCATTCCCGACCCCGCCGTGCTTGCCCGTATCAAGGAACTCGGCGCGCCGATCGAGGCTTTGAAGAACAAGGAAGTCGCCGAGACCACCAAGGCGATCGACGGCAGCCGCGAAAACTGCCGCGCCCGCGAATGCGAGATGGGCAATCTGGTCTCCGACGCCGTCCTCGACCGGGTCAAGGGCCAGGGTGTAGAGATCGTCATCTCGAATGGTGGCGGCTTGCGCGCCTCGATCGACCAGGGCACCGTCACCATGGGCGAGGTTCTCCCCGTCCTGCCGTTTCAGAACACGCTGGCGACCTTCCAGATCTCCGGTAAGGATCTGGTTGCCGGCCTCGAAAGCGGCCTCAGCCAGGTCGAGGACGGCGCCGGGCGCTTCCCGCAGGTTGCCGGCCTGAAATATGCGTTCGACAAATCGGCGCCGCCTAACGGACGCGTCAAATCGGTCGAGGTGATGGAAGGCGGCGCCTGGACGCCGATCAAACCGGAGAAGGACTACCTGGTCGCCACCAACAACTATGTCCGCCAGGGCGGCGACGGCTACAAGGTGTTCGCCGAGAAGGCCAAGAACGCCTATGATTACGGCCCGGGGCTGGAACAGGTCGTTGCCGATTACCTCGGCGCGCACCGGCCCTATACGCCGAAGCTCGATGGCCGCATCACCGAGATCGCCGCGACCGGAGCCCCGACCGCAGAACCTGCCAACCCGGCCGAACCGCCAAAACCTGCTGAGGCAGCGCCGATAAAGCCTGCTGAGCCGGCAATGCCCGAAATGCCGGCCGGCTCCGGCGACATTTCCAAAACGCCGCCGGCCGTCCCGGCGGAAACCGCGCCGGCAACACCCGCACCCGCCGAGCCGGCCCAGCCGGCGGCACCTGCGGCTCCGGCCACACCGGCTCCGGCGACCCCTGCTCCGGCCGAACCGGCCAAGCCCGCCGAGACAGCGCCTGCCCCGAGTCAGCCAGCCCCAAGTGAGCCGGCAAAACCTGCCGAGCCGGCTGCGACGGCACCAGCCGAAAGCAGCCATGTAATCGTCGCCGGCGATACCTATTGGGATCTCGCGGTGAAGGCCTATGGCGACGGCACCAAATGGAAAATGATCTACGATGCCAACAAAGCCTACGAGCCACGCCGGCTGCCGGTCGGCGCAACCTTGACTATCCCGGCGGCCTCGAAGTAATCCGGCCGCATGAACGCAATGCACCCGCCCGGCAAACCGGGCGGGTGCTGCATTTCTGGGATAAGGTGCGGCCAGACGCTGCATTTGAAAACCGGCGCGGCATCGCTACTTTCGCCGCGGCACCGTTGGTTCGCGGTGTTGGAGAACCTCATGACGCGTGCCAGCCCTGCTGAAATCAAAGCCGAGAGGACCACCGCCTCGCCGTCGGCAGGGCGCCCTCTGGTCAGGACCGGCAAGGTCGGTGTCATGCTGATCAATCTCGGCACCCCGGACGGCACCGGCTTCAAGCCGATGTGGCGCTACCTCCGGGAGTTCCTGTCCGATCCGCGCGTCATCGAGCTCAACAAGGCGATCTGGTATCCGATCCTCTATGGCGTGGTCCTCACCACCCGGCCGAAGAAATCGGGCGCCAACTATGCCAGGATATGGAACCGGGAGCGCAACGAGTCGCCGCTGCGAACCTACACCCGTGCCCAGGCCGAGAAGCTCGGGCTTGCGCTCGGCGATTTACCCAACGTCGTCGTCGACTGGGCGATGCGCTACGGCAACCCTTCGACCGAGAGCGTGGCCAACAGACTGGTCGAGCAAGGCTGCGACCGCGTCCTGTCTTTCCCGCTCTATCCGCAATATTCGGCGACGACGACTGCGACTGCCAACGACCAACTGTTTCGCGCGCTGATGAAGATGCGCCGCGCCCCGGCCATTCGCAGCGTGCCGCCCTATTACAACGAGCCGGCCTATATCGAGGCGCTCGCCCGTTCGATCGAAAAGCATCTGGCGAGCCTCGACTTCGAACCGGAAATTGTCATCGCTTCCTATCACGGCATTCCGAAACCCTATTCCGACAAGGGCGACCCCTACCAAGCCCATTGCCTCGAGACGACGCGGCTGCTGCGCGAAAAGCTCGGCTGGGATGAAAAGAAGCTGATCACAACCTTTCAGTCGCGCTTCGGCGCGCAGGAATGGCTGCAGCCCTACACCGACAAGACGGTCGAAAGACTAGGGCGCGAAGGCGTGAAATCGATCGCCATCGTCAATCCGGGATTTTCCGTCGACTGCATCGAGACGCTGGACGAAATCGGCAGGGAAGCGGCCGAGACCTTCCACCATGCCGGCGGTGAAAAGTTCGCACACATCCCTTGCCTCAACGACAGTGCCGAGGGCATGGCGGTGATCGAGGCGATGGTGCGGCGCGAGTTGTCCGGCTGGGCCTGAACAGATCACCCGTCCATGCACCGGCAATCCGTGATCACCTGATTGTAACGTTGCTGAAACACACTTAAGTGTTTGGTCAAGTCGGCCGCGTGGAATGTCCAACATGGCCGGCTTTTGAGGGGAGAGCCAAATGGGTTTCAGTGGTTTTGATATCGCGCTTCTTGTTCTTGTCGCCCTTGTCGTCCTGGTGCTTTTCAAGGGCATCCGGACAATTCCGCAAGGCTATAATTATACCGTCGAACGCTTTGGCCGTTACACCAGGACATTGAACCCAGGCCTAAATCTGATCGTGCCTTTCGTCGACCGTGTCGGCGCCAAGATGAACATGATGGAGCAGGTTCTCGACGTTCCGACGCAGGAGATCATCACCCGCGACAATGCCACCGTTGCCGTCGATGGTATCGCCTTCTATCAGGTGCTCAACGCGGCGCAGGCCGCCTACCAGGTCTCCGGCCTGCAGAATGCGATTCTCAATCTCACGATGACCAACATCCGCACCGTGATGGGCTCGATGGACCTCGACGAACTTTTGTCGAACCGCGACGCCATCAACGAGCGCCTGCTGCGGGTCGTTGACGAGGCGGCGCATCCCTGGGGCATCAAGATTACTCGTGTCGAGATCAAGGACATCAACCCACCGGCCAATCTCGTCGAATCGATGGGCCGCCAGATGATGGCCGAGCGCAATAAGCGCGCCCAGATCCTCGCCGCCGAAGGCCTCAAGCAATCGCAGATTCTGGAGGCCGAGGGCCGCAAGGAAGCCGCCTTCCGCGACGCCGAGGCGCGCGAGCGCTCGGCCGAGGCTGAAGCACGCGCCACGCAGGTGGTGTCGGAGGCGATCTCCAAGGGCGACGTGCAGGCGCTCAACTACTTCGTCGCGCTGAAATACACCGAAGCGCTGACCAAGATCGGCTCGGCGACAAACAGCAAGCTCGTTCTGATGCCGATAGAGGCCTCATCGCTGATCGGCACGCTCGGCGGCATTGGCGAAATCGCCAAGGAGGTTTTCCGGAGCGAAGGCACCGCCGGCGCCGCACGACAGGCCGCCCGCCCGCCGGTGGTTCGCCCGAGCGAAACCTGAGGCCGCCGCCATGCTCGACCGCATTGTTTCCGAACTCGGCCCGTGGAGCTGGATGGTCCTCGGCTTCGTCCTGCTGGTTATGGAGGTTATCGCGCCGGGTATTTTCATGCTGTGGATCGGCATTGCCGCGCTGTTGATCGGCGTCGTCTCACTTCTCATCTGGGATGCCGGTTTCTGGACCTGGCAGGTCCAGGTCCTCGCCTTCCTCGCGCTGTCGCTGGTCTCGGCCTATGTCGGCAAGCGGCTGGTGGGCGGGCGCCATGATGAAACCGACCAGCCGCTGCTCAACCGTCGCGGCGCACAGATGGTCGGCCGGACGGCGACCCTTGCCGAGCCGATCAAGGACGGGCGCGGCCGCATCAAGCTGGGCGACACGTTGTGGCGCGTCTCCGGCCCTGACCTGCCGGCCGGCACGCAGGTGCGCGTGACGGGCGCCGCTGATACCGACCTGGAACTGACGGTCGAGGCGGTCTAGAAGCCCGCTAGGCAGCACCGATGCGCAGCAGGTCGTGCAGATGGACGAGCCCGATCGGCCGCCTGCCTTCGACCACCATTAGGCTGGTGATGGCCGAGTCGTTGATCGTCTGCAGCGCCGTCGCAACAAGCGTGTCGGGCGCGGCCATTTTTGGCTCTCTGGTCATCACCTGATCGACGCTCATCGCCAGGAGATCGCTGCCGATATGGCGCCTGATGTCACCGTCGGTGATGATGCCGATCAGCTTGCCGTCCGCGCCAGTCACCGCCACGCAGCCAAACCCCTTGCGCGACAATTCCAGGATCGCTTCGCGCATGCCGGTACCTGACGACACCAGCGGCAGCCTGTCGCCGACATGCATGATCTCGCGGATCTGCGTCAGGTTGGCTCCGAGCTGGCCGCCGGGATGGAACGTGCGGAAATGGTCCGGGGTGAAGCCGCGTGCCTCGAGCAGCGCGATGGCCAGCGCATCGCCCATCACCATTTGCAGCAGCGTCGAGGTCGTCGGCGCAAGGCCGTGCGGACAGGCTTCCGGGGCTCGCGGCAGCAGAAGCACCACGTCCGCTGCGCGCGCCAGAGCCGATTTTTCGCCCGCAGTGACCGCGACCAGCGGGATCGAGAAGCGCCTCGAATAGGCGATGATGCCTTTGAGCTCGAGGCTTTCCCCCGACCACGACAGGGCGACGATAGCGTCGTTCCTGGCGATCATGCCGAGGTCGCCGTGATTGGCTTCGGCAGGGTGGACGAAGAAGGCCGGCGTGCCGGTCGAGGCGAGCGTCGCGGCGATCTTCGAGCCGATATGGCCGCTTTTGCCGACCCCGGTGACGATGACGCGGCCATCGATCTGCGACACCATGTCGACGGCCCGTGCGAACGGCTCGGCCAGCCCGTTTTCGAGAGCGTCTGCCAGTGCCGCGACGCCGGCCTGCTCCGTCGCCACCGTTCTCAGCGCCGAGGCAATCGCGGCCTGCCCGTCGTGCCGCTTCCTGTCTGGGGATTTCACGTCCATGGACGATGCGATTAGCGCTTCGGCGCGCGCCTGTCCAACGGAATTGCCGCCCCGAACACCTTGACGGCCCATCCCTCAACGCTCCGTTAACCATCCCCATTTACGGTTTCGTAAGTATGGCGCGCGTGCGCCGCGCAAGCAGTGGTGCCGATGTCCGGGTTTCAGCCTCAAAGCAAAATGGGACGAAAGGGCAAGGCGATCTGCGCTTTGCTGCTGGCAACCAGTGTCCTTGCGTTGTCGCGGCCGGCGCTGCTTTGCGCCCAGGAAACCGAGCTGCGCGGCGAGGTTTCGGAATCGACAATCCTGGACGACCAGCAGTACAAGATCAGGCAATCGAGCATGGCTGGAACCCAGGCCGCGCAGGCTGCTGCAACCGCCAACGACAATACGCCGCTGCCTACCTATCGTCCGGCCAGTCCGGGGGCCTTGCCTGACGACGGCACGGGCGAAGCGGCCACAACCGGCGGCACTTTCGATCCGCCAGAGGCCAGCGGCGACCCATTTCCCGACAACCCTGCTCCGCCGCCGCGACGGCGGCCAAGCGCAACGCAACGCGCCACCAATGCGGCCAACGCCGAAGACGAGACCGCGGACAGTACGAAGAGCAAGGGAACCGCGACTGCAGGCGCGGCGACGACCGATGACACCGATACAGCTGCCATAGACGAGCAGGATACGGTCAACCGCCGTGCCGTCACCGTCGATTCCGCCGAAAGGCTCAAGCTCGACCCCGGCGCCGAACGCATCGAAGCCATCGAAGGCCAGAACAAAAAGAACGAGGACGACCCGTTCGCCGCCACCGGCATCAAGCTCGGCTCCTTCGTGATCCGGCCGACGCTCGAGCAAGGCCTGACGTCTTCGACAAACGCCGATTCGAGCAGCCTCGGAAAGCCGGCCTTGCTGTCGGAAACGACGCTGCGCTTCAACGCCGTCTCCGATTGGCGGGAGAATTCGGCGACGGTTGAGGGCTATGGCATCTTCCGCGAAACCTTGTCCGGCTATGACATTCACGAGGCGCAAGGCCGCGTCGACGGCACGCTCAACATCGATCTCGACAATGATCTGCGCGCCATCGCCAAGCTGGGCTATGAGGCCGTGCCCGAATCGGCCTCGGCGCCGGACGCAGTCGTCGGCGCCGTTGGCCAGCCGGTGCGCCAGACCGTGAACGGCAGTCTCGCCGTCGAGAAGGATGCCGGCAAGATGCGCTTCGCGCTGACCGGCGCGGTCGAGCACGACATCTTTGGCGACGCCAAGCTTTCGTCGGGCGGATCGCTGTCGCAGAAGGGCCGCGACTCGACGCTCTACACGGCCATTTTGCGCACCGGTTACGAGATCTCGCCTGCCATCACCCCGTTCACCGAAATCGAGATCGGCCGGCGCGCTTATGATTTGCGCGTCGATCCAAACGGTTTCCAGCGCTCCTCGACCAGGCTTGGCGCACGGGCCGGCGTCGAGCTCGATCTCCGCGAGAAGCTTAAAGGCGAGTTCTCGGTCGGCTGGCTACGCGAAGCCATCGACGACGACGCCCTGCCGGCTATTTCGGGCGCGACGGTCAATGCCGATCTCAAATGGTCGCCGGAACGTGGCACCACGATCGGGCTCACCGCACAGACGACCGCCGAGAACACGACGAACGCGGGCGAAAGCGGCGACATGCTCTATTCCGGCAGCCTCACCGGCGAGCGGCAGATCCGCGCCAACCTGACCGGAAATGCAGCTCTCGGCCTTGAATGGCGCGACTATACTGGCTCCGACGATCATGATTTGACGCTGAGCGCCGAGGCTGGGCTCACGTGGTGGCTGAACCGCTACACCGGGCTCACCACCCGCGCCAGGACTGAAAAACTGACCAGCAACCTGGTCGGGCGCGACTACACGGCCAACAGTATCTTCGTCGGCTTGAAGTTGCAGCGCTAAATGCATGTCGCGCAAAAGCGTGCAGCGGTTTTGCGATAACGACTTGCATAAAACAAGAACCTGAAGCGCGTCGCATGAGGCCGGTCGAACGCGGCGCGCTTTAGCCGATCAGCGCGGCAACCGGTGTTGAAACTACAAGGCTACGCCGCGGCGTTCTGACGGCGCGAGTTCGTCGAGAAGCGTGCGAATGACGCCGGCCATGCTGGCATTCATATCTCTGCGCCACAGTGCGAAGGCAACGTTGGCCTCGACGAAGCCTTCGGGCGAGCCGCAGTCGAACGTCCGCCCGCGGTAGTGGTAGCCGTAGAAGGGCTGTTGCTTCTGCAGCTTCAGCATTGCATCGGTGAGCTGGATCTCGTTGCCGGCGCCTTTTTCCTGACCTTCGAGTATCTTGAATATCTCCGGCTGCAGGATATAGCGCCCGTTGATGTAGAGGTTCGAGGGCGCCGTGCCGGTCTTCGGCTTTTCCACCATGCCGGTGATGCGGAAACCGTGATGCGCGTCCTCGCCGCGGCCGACAATGCCGTATTTATGCGCCTCGGCCGGATCGCATTCCTGCACGGCGACGATGTTGTTGCCAGTCTCCGCGTAAAGCTCGACCATATCCTTCATGCAGCTTTTTTCCGACTGCATGATCATGTCGGGCAACAGCAGCGCAAAGGGCTCGTCGCCGACGAGCTCGCGCGCGCACCAGACGGCGTGACCAAGGCCGAGCGGTACCTGCTGGCGGGTGAAGCTGGTCTGCCCCGGCGCCGGCTGCAGCCGCTGCAGGCGGGCGAGCTGGTCGTCCTTGCCGCGCTGCGCAAGCGTGTCGTAGAGCTCGAACTGGACATCGAAGTGATCCTCGATGACCGCCTTGTTGCGGCCGGTCACGAAGATGAAATGCTCGATCCCGGCTTCGCGCGCCTCATCGACCACATACTGGATGACCGGCCTGTCGACGACCGTCAGCATTTCCTTGGGAATGGCCTTGGTGGCGGGGAGAAAGCGCGTGCCGAGACCGGCAACCGGGAACACTGCCTTGCGAACTCTCTTCATGTGCCAATTATCCATTTGCATGCCTGTTCGGCAATCCCGATTCGAGACATTTTCATGCCGAAATCGAGGATTACTGAACGGCGGGTCAGAAATCTCAGCTGGTAAAGCATTGACGCATCTTTTCACCCCGGACGCCACCTATGGTAAACCAAATGCTAACCGGGTTCGGCGATGAATAGTCTTCCTGAGATGAAGAAGGAGGAAAAGATGTCCGTTCGCAACGCCGCAAGGCGCTTCACCAGCGTCCTGACGGCCGCCAGCCTCTCGCTTGCCTTGCTCATGCCCAGCGGGCCGGCTTTTGCCGATGCCGGCTTCCGCCAATGGGTCGCCAGCTTCCGTGCTACCGCCGTGGCGAGCGGCGTTTCCGGCTCCGTCTACGACCAGGCATTCAAGGGCATCAGCGATGCTGACCCGGTGGTGCTGGAAAAGGCCCGTACTCAACCCGAATTCACCGCACCCGCCTGGGATTATTTCGACAACCGCGTCCATGACCAGTCGGTCGCCGTCGGCCAGCAGATGGCAAGGAAATGGAAGCCTTGGCTGGACAGGATCGAGGCAAGGTACGGCGTCGACCGCTACATCCTGCTGGCCATATGGTCGATGGAATCGAACTACGGCGAAACCCTCAAGCGCGACGATATCATGCGCAATGTCGTGCGCTCGCTGGCGACGCTTGGTTATGCCGACCCGAAGCGTGCGAAATTTGCCCGCACCCAGCTGATCGCGGCGCTGAAGATCCTGCAGACCGGCGACATCGACGAAAGCCATCTCAGCGGCTCATGGGCCGGTGCAATGGGCCACACCCAGTTCATCCCTACCAGCTACCTGTCCTATGCGGTCGATATGGACGGCAACGGCAAGCGCGACATCTGGAATTCGATTCCCGACGCACTGGCGACAGCCGCCAATTTGCTGCGGAAGAACGGCTGGCAGGCAGGCAAGACCTGGGGTTATGAGGTCAGCCTTCCGGACGGCAAGAAGCTGCCCGGAGGCTCGAAGTCGCTGTCGCAATGGCAGGCGCTGGGCGTCAGCCGTGCCAACGGCAAGCCGTTCAAGAACGGTGCAGACAAAGCGACGTTGAAGCTGCCCGGCGGCCGCGGCGGGCCAGCCTTCCTGATGATCAAGAATTTCTCGGTCATCAAGCGTTACAACAATGCCGATAAATATGCGCTCGCCGTGGGTCTTCTTGCCGACGAAATCGCCGGCTATGGCGGGCTTGTGCAGGACTGGAAGCGACCGTTTACCAAGCTCTCCTTCGAGGAAAGGCAGGAGCTTCAGAAGCGACTTTCCGAGCACGGCTATTACGACGGCAAGTTCGACGGCAAGATCGGTGACGGATCGAAAACCGCCATCATGGCCTTCCAGGCAAAGGCCGGCTTGACCCAGGACGGGTATCCGAGCAAGGAAGTGCTCAAATGGCTCAGGCAGAACTAGAGCCGGTTACGGGATGGAGAGGGTGATTGGTTTCGGCTGCGCGCATCCGGTTAATCGTTCGTCGCGTGCCGATCCTCGTTCTGGCGATCGCCGTTCTGGCAGTCGGCGCCGCCAGTGCCTTTCATACCTCGGCCATGGCGCAGGAGCCGGAAAGTCGTGGCTGGTCGCTGCGCGACCTGTTGTTTCCGCGCAGAAGCGAGCGGTTTGAGCAGCCGCCGCCCGAATTCCAGAGAGAATTCCAGAGAACGAAGCCCAGGGCCAAGCTGAGAAAGCCCCGGTCAGTTCGCCGGCCGCCGCCGGCCGAACAGACAACCCCGGTGGCCGAGAAGGCGCCGGATGCACGCGTCGTTCTGGTGGTCGGCGATTTCATGGCATCTGGGCTGGCTGAGGGGCTCGACGCCGCCTTTGCCGAAAACACCGGCGTCAGGATTGTCGTCCGTGCCAACGGATCGTCCGGCTTCGTGCGTGATGATGTCTACAACTGGCCAGAACAGGTCAAGTCGCTGATCGCTGCCGAAAAACCGGCAGCCGTCGTCGTCATGCTCGGATCCAACGACCGGCAGCAGATGCGCGTCGGCGATGTGCGCGAGCAGCCGCGATCCGAGAACTGGACCAAGGAATACGAGCGCCGGACAGAAGCGTTCGGCAAGGCCATCGCGGCAACCAAGGTGCCGTATCTGTGGGTTGGCATGCCGGCTATCCGGGTCTCGAAAATGACCTCCGACATGCTGGCCTTCAACGACATCTTCCGCTCGTCCGCCGAAAGCCACGGCGGCGAATTCGTCGACGTCTGGGACGGGTTTGTCGACGAGAACGGCGCCTTCATCACCAGCGGTCCGGACATCAACGGCCAATCGGTGCGCCTGCGCTCCGACGACGGCATCAACATGTCGAAGGCCGGCAAGCGCAAGCTCGCCTTCTATACCGAAAAGCCGCTGATGAAGATCGTTGGGCTGGCCGCGCCGGGAAGCGTGGTGACTGCTTCTGCCCCGGCCGGCGCTCCCGTCGAGGCGCCGGCACCTGCTGCCGCACCGATAGCCGTCGATCGCACCGTGCCGATGCTGCTCAGCGATCCGGCGCTGGACGGCGGCTCGGAACTTCTCGGCGCCGCCCCGCCGGCAAAAGCGGACAAGCATTTGCCGGGCGAAAGGCTTGTCGTCGAGGGCAAGGCGCCCGACGCCTCACCGGGCCGCGCCGACGATTTCTCGTGGCCACCCAAGACACAGCCTGCAACGGCGGCCGGATCCGACACGACGACGGCGATCCGGCAGTAAGCAGAACCTCTTCGGAACGGACTCAGCGCGGCAGCACGCTCGATCCCATCAGCGCCTCGTCGATGGCGCGCGCCGCCTGGCGGCCCTCGCGGATCGCCCAGACGACCAGCGACTGGCCGCGCCGCACGTCGCCCGCCGCATAGAGCTTTTCGACGCTGGTCCTGTAGTCCCGGTCATTGGCCTCGACGTTCTTCGAGCGGCGGCTGTCGGTGACGATCGTCATCTGCCCGTCGAGTTCCGACACCGGCCCGCGAGCGGCTGGCCCGGCAAAGCCGATGGCGATGAACGCGAGATCGGCGCGGATGACGAATTCCGTGCCCGCGATCGGCTTGCGCTTTTCGTCGACCTCGCAGCATTTTACCCCGGTCAGTTGGCCGTCCTCGCCGATGAATTCAAGCGTCGCCACCTGGAATTCGCGCTCGGCGCCTTCGGCCTGCGAGGATGACGTGCGCATCTTGGTCGCCCAGTAGGGCCAGACCGACAGCTTGTCTTCCTTTTCCGGCGGCTGCGGGCGGATGTCGAGCTGGGTTACGCGCACCGCGCCCTGGCGGAAGGCGGTGCCGACGCAGTCGGAGGCAGTGTCGCCGCCGCCGACGACGACAACGTGCTGGCCGCCGGCAACGATCGGGCGCGACGGCCATGCGACCGACTGGATCGGCTCGCCGCCGATACGCTTGTTCTGCTGCACCAGATAGGGCATGGCGTCGTGCACGCCGTCGAGATCGTCGCCCGGGATGTTGGCCGGACGCGGCGTTTCGGAACCGCCGCAATAGAGCACCGCGTCACATTCGGCGAGCAGTTCGGCGACCGGCTTGTCGACGCCGACATTGACGCCGCAATGGAAGCTGACACCCTCGCCCTGCATCTGCTCGATGCGTCGGTCGATATAATGCTTCTCGATCTTGAAGTCGGGGATGCCGTAGCGCATCAGCCCGCCCGGCCGGCTCTCGCGCTCATAGACGTGAACGTCATGGCCGGCGCGGCCGAGTTGCTGGGCAGCGGCCATTCCTGCCGGCCCCGAGCCGATGATCGCGACGCGCTTGCCGGTCTTCCGTTCCGGCGGATAGGGCCGGATATGGCCGGTTTCATAGGCCTTGTCGGCAATCGCCTGCTCGATCGTCTTGATGGCGACCGGAATGTCCTCGAGATTCAGCGTGCAGGCTTCCTCGCAAGGTGCCGGACAGATGCGGCCGGTGAATTCCGGAAAATTGTTGGTCGAATGCAGGTTGCGGATCGCGTTTTCCCAGTCGCCATTGTAGACAAGGTCGTTCCAGTCCGGGATCTGGTTATGGATCGGGCAGCCGTTCGGTCCATGGCAATACGGAATGCCGCAATCCATGCACCGCGCGGCCTGTTTCTCGACCTCCTTGTCCGACATCGGCAGCGTGAACTCGCGGAAATGCCGGATGCGGTCGGAAGCCGGCTGGTACTTGTGCACCTGCCGGTCGATCTCGAGAAACCCTGTTACCTTGCCCATAGTCCAGTCCCTGCTGTCCGGAAGGCACGCCTGGCGACGCACCCGTTAACCTCATAAGGCAGCCGTGGCAACCTTCAGTCCGAGGTCAGGATTGCTGATGAAGATGGTTGCCGGGGCGCACGGCCTCCCGGCAATTTCCAAATCTATTCCGCCGCCACGTTCATGCGCATACGTTCCATCTCGATCAGCGCGCGGCGGTATTCGACCGGCATGATCTTCCGGAATTTCGGCCGGAAAGTCGCCCAATCGTCGAGGATTTCGCGACCTCGTACCGAGCCCGTGTAGTGGACGTGGTTGGAGATCAGCTGGTAGAGCCGCTCCTCGTCATGGCTGGTCATATCGCCGGATACGTCGACACGGCCCTTATGGTCGAGATCGCCGCCATGGTGAAGCAGCTTTTCCATCAGATCGTCCTCTTCCGGAACGGGCTCCAGCTCGACCATCGCCATGTTGCAGCGCTCGGCGAAATCGCCCGCCTCGTCGAGCACATAGGCGACGCCGCCCGACATGCCGGCGGCGAAGTTGCGGCCGGTCTGGCCGATGACGACGACGATCCCGCCGGTCATGTATTCGCAGCCATGGTCGCCGACGCCTTCAACGACGGCGGCGACACCCGAATTGCGCACGGCAAAACGCTCGCCGGCAACGCCGCAGAAATAGGCCTCGCCCTCGGTTGCGCCGTAGAGCACGGTATTGCCGACGATAATGGACTCGGCAGCAACGATTTTCGTGTTCTCCGGCGGACGGATGACAATGCGGCCGCCCGAAAGGCCCTTGCCGACATAGTCATTGGCAGCGCCCACCAGTTCGAACGAGACGCCGCGCGCCAGGAAGGCGCCAAAGGACTGGCCGGCCGTGCCGGTGAGCTTGACCGAGATCGTGTCCTCGCGCAGGCCTTTGTGCTTGAAGCGCTTTGCCACCTCGCCCGACAGCATGGCGCCCGTCGAACGGTCGACGTTGCGGATCGGCAGTTCGATGCTGACCGGCTGCCTGTCTTCGAGCGCCGGCTTTGCCAGTTCGATCAGCTTGCGGTCGAGCACGTCGTCGATCGGATGCTTCTGCCGCTCGGTCCAGTGCACCGCCTCGTGCGGGGCATCGGGCTTGTAGAACATCTTGCTGAAGTCGAGCCCGCGCGCTTTCCAGTGCTGGATCAGCTCGCGCTTTTCCAGAAGGTCGGTGTCGCCGATGATCTGGTCGAGATGGGTGCAGCCCATCTCGGCAAGCAGCGCCCGCACCTCTTCCGCCACATAGAAGAAGAAGTTGATGACGTGCTCGGGCGTGCCCTTGAAGCGCTTGCGCAGCACCGGGTCCTGCGTCGCGACGCCGACCGGGCAGGTGTTGAGATGGCACTTGCGCATCATAATGCAGCCGGCCGCGATCAACGGCGCGGTCGAGAAGCCGAACTCGTCGGCGCCGAGCAGTGCGCCGATGATGACGTCACGTCCGGTGCGCAGGCCGCCATCGACCTGCAGCGCGACGCGTGACCTGAGGCCGTTGAGCACCAGCGTCTGGTGCGTCTCGGCAAGGCCCATTTCCCACGGGCTGCCGGCATGCTTGAGCGAGGTCAGCGGCGAAGCGCCGGTGCCGCCGTCATAGCCTGATATGGTGATGTGGTCGGCACGCGCCTTGGCGACGCCGGCCGCAACTGTGCCGACGCCGACTTCCGAGACCAGCTTGACCGATACGTCGGCCGCCGGATTGACGTTCTTCAGATCGTAGATGAGCTGCGCCAGATCCTCGATCGAATAGATGTCATGATGCGGCGGCGGCGAGATCAGACCGACGCCCGGCGTCGAATGCCTGACCTTGGCTATGGTCGCATCGACCTTGTGGCCCGGCAGCTGGCCGCCCTCGCCGGGCTTCGCCCCTTGCGCGACCTTGATCTGCATCATGTCGGAATTGACCAGATATTCCGCAGTCACGCCGAACCGGCCGGAGGCGACCTGCTTGATCGCCGAGCGTTCGGGGTTCTTGCCGCCGCCCGGCAGTGGCAGATAGCGATCGGCCTCTTCGCCGCCCTCGCCGGTGTTCGACTTGCCGCCGATCGCGTTCATGGCGCGCGCCAGCGTCGTGTGCGCTTCCCTTGAGATCGAGCCGAAGGACATCGCCCCGGTCGAGAAGCGCTTGACGATATCGGCGGCCGGCATCACCTCGTCGAGCTTGACCTTCTTGCGCCCGGTCTCTTGCGCCAGCCTGATCTTGAACAGGCCGCGAATGGTCTGCGCCTGTGCGGTCTCGCTGTCGATCTGGGCGGAATAGTCCTTGAACGTCTCCCACGAGCCCTGGCGCACGGCGTGCTGCAAGGTCGCCACTGCGTCGGGCGACCAGATATGGGCCTCGCCGCGCATGCGGAACATGTATTCGCCGCCGACCTCGAGGCTGTTGCGCAGCACCGGGTCGTTGCCGAAGCCGTCGGTGTGGCGGCTGACCGTTTCGGCGGCGATCTCGTCCAGCCCGACACCTTCGATCAGCGTCGCCGTGCCGGTGAAGTACTTCTGCACGAAGTCCGACTTCAGCCCGATGGCATCAAAGATCTGCGCACCGCAATAGGACTGGTAGGTGGAGATGCCCATCTTGGACATCACCTTCAGGATGCCCTTGCCGATCGACTTGATGTAGCGAGAGACGACCTCGTAGGCATCGACCTCCGCCGGCAATTCGCCACGCTTGTGCATGTCGAGCAGCGTGTCGAAAGCGAGATAGGGATTGATCGCCTCGGCGCCGTAGCCGGCGAGACAGCAGAAATGATGCACCTCGCGCGGCTCGCCGGATTCCACGACGAGCCCAACCGAGGTGCGCAATCCCTTGCGGATCAAATGATGGTGCACGGCCGCAGTCGCCAGCAGTGCCGGAATGGCGATGCGGTCCGGGCCGAGCTGACGGTCCGACAGGATGATGATGTTGTAGCCGCCGGCGACCGCCGCCTCGGCGCGCTCGCACAGCCGGTCGATGGCGCCCTGCATGCCGGCCGCGCCTTCATTCGAACCGTAAGTGATGTCGATAGTCTTGGTGTCGAAACGGTCTTCGGTGTGGCCGACGGAGCGCAGCTTCTCCAGATCGCCATTGGTCAGGATCGGTTGGCGCACTTCGAGCCGCTTGCGGCGCGAATTGCCGACAAGATCGAAGATATTGGGCCGCGGCCCGATGAAGGACACCAGGCTCATCACCAGTTCCTCGCGGATCGGGTCGATCGGCGGGTTGGTGACCTGTGCGAAATTCTGCTTGAAATAGGTGTAGAGCAGCTTCGATCTGTCCGACATTGCCGAAATCGGCGTGTCGGTACCCATCGAGCCGACCGCTTCCTGGCCGGTGGTCGCCATCGGCGACATCAACAGCTTGGTGTCTTCCTGGGTGTAACCAAACGCCTGCTGGCGGTCGAGCAGTGAGACATCCCTGCGCAGGGCGCGCGGCTCGACCGGGTTCAGATCCTCGAGGATGAGCTGGGTGTTGGCGAGCCAGCTCTTGTAGGGGTGCCTGGTCGCGATCTCCGACTTGATCTCCTCGTCGGAAACGATGCGGCCCTTGTCCAGGTCGATCAGCAGCATGCGGCCGGGCTGCAGCCGCCACTTCTTGACGATCCTTTCCTCCGGCACCGGCAGCACGCCGGCTTCCGAAGCCATGATGACGCGGTCGTCATCGGTGACGATGTAGCGCGCCGGCCGCAGCCCATTGCGGTCGAGCGTGGCGCCGATCTGGCGGCCGTCGGTGAAGGCAACCGCCGCCGGCCCGTCCCACGGCTCCATCAGCGCTGCGTGATACTCGTAGAAGGCCTTGCGGTCCTGCCCCATCAGCTTGTTGCCGGCCCAGGCTTCCGGGATCAGCATCATCATGGCGTGGGCGAGCGAATAGCCGCCCTGCGTCAGGAATTCGAGCGCATTGTCGAAGCAGGCGGTGTCCGACTGCCCCTCATAGGAGATCGGCCACAGCTTCGAGATGTCGTTGCCGAACAGTTCGGAATCGACCGAGGCCTGCCGTGCCGCCATCCAGTTGACGTTGCCGCGCAACGTGTTGATCTCGCCATTATGGGCGACCATGCGGTAGGGATGCGCCAGCTTCCACGACGGGAACGTATTGGTCGAGAAGCGCTGGTGGACCAGGATCAGCGCCGTCTCGAAACGCGGGTCGGTGAGGTCCTTGTAGTAAGCGCCGACCTGATAGGCCAGGAACATGCCCTTGTAGACGATGGTCCGCGACGACATCGAGACGACATAGAAGCCGTTGTCGACGCCTTTGGTCTCTTCGTGGATACGGCCGGAAATGACCTTGCGCAGGATGTAGAGCCGCCGCTCGTAATCGTCGTCATTCTCGATCTCGGCGCCGCGGCCCAGGAACACCTGCCGGTGCACTGGCTCGGAAGCGGCGATGTCAGGCGCCTTTGAGAGCGACGAATTATCGACCGGCACGTCGCGAAAGCCGAGCAGCGGCTGGCCCTCGAGTTGCGCCACCTCGGCGATGATGCCTTCGATATGCGCCTGCAGCTCCGGGTCGCGCGGCATGAACACGTGGCCGACGGCATAGTGGCCAGGCTTCGGCAGTTCGACCCCTTGCTTGGCCATCTCCTCGCGGAAGAAGCGGTCCGGCAGTTGCACCAGCACGCCGGCGCCGTCGCCCATCAGCGGATCGGCGCCGACGGCGCCGCGATGCGTCAGGTTTTCGAGAACGGCAAGGCCGTCCTCGACGATCTGGTGCGACTTTACGCCCTTCATGTTGACGATGAAGCCGACGCCGCAGGCATCATGCTCGTTGCGCGGATCGTAGAGGCCGTGCGCGGCATAGCCGGTGCTGGTTCGCCCAATATTGGTCAGGGACGGATTTTTGACGGCTGCCGCTTTCGTCTGCGCGGCCTTCGTCGCAGATGGCGTCATATCCGTCATCGTCCTGTCCTCCGTTCCGTCCCCTTCGGGCGCTGGTTTCCGTCGGGAAGCGCGTGGCTCCCCTTTCACTCTTGCGGCACGTCTTGCGAAATTCTTGCCGACCGTGCGGCTTTCCGCATCGTTCGCATATGGTATTCGTACAGGCTGGAGCCAGGCTGTCTAGCTGTCGCTCGCGGCAATGCCGCAGAGGCGCAATCATATGCCAATGCGGCCAGTTTTGTGCGACAAAATAAGACAGCACTACTGTCCTAAATTTTTATGACAGAAATTTTGGGTGCACACAAGACCGATTCACAAAATTCTTGAACCTTACGCGACAGAAAATTGCGCGGAACGCCGTGCCAGCGTAACCTTCACTCGCGGCATGTACGCTCATGCCTTTCGCTGGCTTTAGCGGATTTTCGGTATCTGCCCCTTGCGGCCGGCATGCGAAAGCGGCCAAGCTCGCACCGATTTCCCCAGCATAGGCAGACGCATGATTTTCGCTTCCGACAATTGGGCAGGCGCCCATCCCCGTATCGCTGCCGGCCTGTCGGCCCATGCCGACGGCTTCTCCACCGCCTATGGCGACGGCGCCCTCGACAAGGCCGTTTACCAGCGCTTCAATGAAATCTTCGAATGCGAGGTCGCGGTGTTTTTCGTGGCCACCGGCACCGCCGCCAATTCGCTGTCGCTGACCACCTATAACAAGCCAGGCGGCATTTCCTTCTGCCATCGCGAATCGCACGTCATCGAGGATGAATGCGGTGCACCGGAATATTTTACCGGCGGTTCGCGGCTTTATACAGTCGAAGGCGCACTCGGCAAGATCGATGCCGGCAATCTGGAACGGGCGGTGGACCGTTTCGCACCCGAAAACGTCCATTCCGGGCGGCCGGTTGCCGTTTCGATCACTCAGTCGACCGAGGTCGGCACGGTCTACTCGCTGAACGAAATCGCCAGGATTTCGGCGATCGCAAAGCAGCGTGGACTGCCGCTGCACATGGACGGGGCTCGCTTTGCCAATGCGCTCGTCGCGCTGGAAACGACGCCGGCCGAAATGACCTGGAAGCACGGCGTCGACATCCTCTCCTTCGGCGGCACCAAGAATGGCTGCTGGTGCGCCGAGGCGGTCGTGCTGTTCGACCTCGAGCGAGCCGAGGAATTGGCCTTTTTGCGCAAGCGCGCGGCCCAGCTGTTCTCGAAATCGCGCTTCATCGCCGCGCAATTCGATGCTTATTTCAGGGGTGGGCTATGGCTCGACACGGCACGGCACGCTAATGCGATGGCGGCACGGCTTGCCGCGGCGATCGAAGATTCCCCTTCGGCCCGGCTGGCCTGGCTGCCGCAGGCGAACGAGGTCTTCGCGGTCATGAAAAAGGCCGAGGCCGAAAGCATGCAGGCGGCAGGCGCGGCCTTCCATGACTGGCACAGGCCGCTCGGCTATGACGGCCACATCGGCGAGGACGAAGCGCTCTATCGCTTCGTCACCAGCTTCGCGACCACGCCCGACGAGGTCGACCGTTTCGGCTACCTGCTCGCCGGATAGCAAGCCTTACTCGCCAGCAAAAAAAGCGGCGCATTGCTGCACCGCCCTTTCTTCCCGGGGAGTTGGCATCCCGGGAGAATTAGCTGCCTGGCTTAGGCGGCAGTCTTGGCCTCGATCTGCTTGGCCTTGGCCGGAGCCGAGGTGATCGCGATCTTGCGCGGCTTCAACTCTTCGGGGATGTTGCGCTTGAGGTCGACGAAGAGCAGGCCGTTCTTCAGCGCAGCGCCGACAACCTCGACGTGATCGGCAAGCTGGAAGCGGCGCTCGAAGGCTCGGCTGGCGATACCGCGATAGAGCAGTTCGGAGCCTTCGCCATTGCCTTCCTCCTTGCGCTCACCCTTGACGGTCAGCACATTGCGGTGAGCTTCGATCGAAATCTCATCTTCCGAGAAGCCGGCCACAGCCATCGAGATGCGATAGGCATCCTCACCCGTGCGCTCGATGTTGTAAGGCGGGTAAGTCTGGCCTTCCGGCTGCGCAAGCGAATCGAGCATGGTGAACAGCCGGTCGAAACCGACGGTCGAACGGTAGAGCGGGGAAAAATCAACGTGACGCATGGTGTGTTCTCCTGTTGAGCAACAAGGTTGCGTATGGCCGGTGCGAAACCCGTAACGGCGTTCCGGATGGGCCAGCGGCCCCGACATTGGCGGCCGCATGACAAATTTGGGAAGCGGACGACGGCATTTCAAGATTTTCCCGCGTCCGAACGGGACCGGCCCCGGCCCACGTCCCGATGCCGATGAACGGCAGATGAACCGTGGCTTCGGCGAGCGTTCAGCCAGGCGGCATTAAAACTGTTCTCGAGATCACGAACAGGTCGCCGGAAAAGGCGACACGACGAGGCCGAACCGGGTGTAACGTCCCTTCCTCCCGGGTCGACAGAGGCCGGAAGCACGCCCAAGGCTGCTTCCGGCCTTGCTTGTTTACTACCTCGGTCGACCTCCCCCGCGTCCCGAATTGCTTTGCTTTTGGCGCATGGGCGTTTATGCCTGACTTGCGCCCGTCGGCACCGACACCAACCAAACACCGCATGACCGATCTTATCCACCAGCTCCCCCTCTTCCACGAAACTCCGGGCAATCCGCTGCCGGAAAACGCAGCCGGCGGCTTCTTCACCACGCGCGACGGCAAGAAAATCCGCTATGGGCTGTTTGCCGCGGTTTCCCGCCCGCTGAAGGGCACCGTCATCGTCCTGACCGGCCGCAACGAGTGCATCGAGAAGTACTTCGAGACCATTCGCAACCTTGCCGACCGGGGTTTTGGCGTGGCAACGCTCGACTGGCGAGGCCAGGGCGCTTCCGACCGGCTGATCGGCGACCGACAGCGCGGCTTCGTCCGGAGCTTCTTCGACTACACCGGCGATCTGGAGCAGTTCTTCGAGGAGATCGTGCTGCCCGATTGCCGAGGCCCCTACTACATACTGGCCCACTCGGCCGGTGCGGTGATTGCGCTGCTCGCCGCGCCCGCAATGGCGAACCGCGTGCGCCGCATGGTGCTGATCGCACCGTTCTTCACCGTGCCCGACCTGCCGGTTTCGGTAAAAAACGTCCGCCGCATCTGTTCACTGTTCTGCCTTCTCGGCCTTGGCCGGCTCTATGCCGCATGGGGGCCGCGGCCGAAGGAATCGGTGCCCTTCGCCATGAACAAGCTGACCAGCGACCCGGCGCGCTATCGGCGCAACACGCTGATCTACGAAACCTATCCGCAGCTGGCGCTCGGCGGACCGACGATCCGCTGGCTGAAGGCGGCCACGGAGGCGTCCTTGATCGTCAGCGACCCGGATTTCATGGCCAAGATCCAGGTGCCCTTGCTGATGATCGCCGCCGGCGCCGACCAGGTCGTCTCGACCAGGGCAGTCGAAGCCTATGCGAGACGTCTGCGTGTCGGCTCGCTAGTGATGATCGACGGCGCCCGCCATGAGATCCTGCAGGAAGCCGACCTCTATCGCGAGCAACTGCTTGCGGCATTCGACGCCTTCATCCCCGGAACCGGCGACGCTGTTTGACCGCTTCGCCGGCGTCCGGCAACAAAGCCTGCGCGGGTCGCTTGCCCGGCACAGCTCGCCCCCTTATTCCCGTTCAGGCATCGCGCGCTAGGTTGGAGGTCATTCGGCAGAGACCGGGAGAAAAACGACCATGAACGCATCGAACACGCTGTCACGTCAGGGGCATCGGCTGCTGCAGATTGGCGTCGCGCTGCTGCTGTTTTCGTCATTCGAAGGGTTTGCAATACCGTACCTCGCCGCACCGCGGCTCGGACTGTCCGCGCACACGCTCAGCGCCCTGGAGGGCGTTCTCTTGCTGGCGCTAGGCCTCACATGGTCTAGGCTCAATCTCGGCGCCGCGATGTCGCGGATTGCGTTCTGGCTCCTGATCTATTCGGCTTTGGCGATCCTGGCCGCCTACGTGATCGCCAGCGCCTGGGGAGCCGGCAACGAGACAATGCCGTTGGCGGCCGGAGCCTTCCACGGAAGCGCCTTTGAGGAAAACCTCATCAAAGGCGTCGCGTATTCGTCCGCGCCGACCGGCCTCATCTCTTTCGTGCTCATTTTGTGGGGCCTGCGTCTCTCAGACGCTTGGCCTGCCGACAGCTAATTTAGAACCGTACCACGGTTTCCGTCGGATTTGCGCAAAACAGACGCTTGGGTGCACCGGATGCTCAGCCGCGCAGCGCCGCCATCGCTGCTGCGTGCAGCTCCGGTGTCGCCGCCGCCAGGATGTCGCCGCCCTTTTCCGCCGGTCCGCCCTCGAAAGTGGTGACGACGCCGCCTGCCTTCTCGATGATCGGGATCAGCGCGACGATGTCGTAGGGTTTCAATCCGGGATCGGCAACGATATCGACGCTGCCCGCCGCCACCATGGCGAAGGCATAGCAGTCGGTGCCGTAGCGGGCGAGTTGGACCTGTTGCTCGAACAGGTCGTAGCGCAGGCGCGCGTCTCCCTTGAACAGCGCCGGCGTGGTGGTGAACAGCGTCGCGTCGGCGAGATTTGTGGTCTTGCGCGTCGTGAGTTTTCGCGGGCCACCAGGACCTTCATAATGCGAGCCGGAAGCGTTGGCGTAGAACAGCTCGCCGGTGAAGGGCTGCGACATCATGCCGGCGACGGCATCGCCGTCGACCGTCAGCCCGACCAGCGTGCCCCATACCGGCAGGCCGGAAATGAAGGCGCGCGTGCCGTCGATCGGATCGATCACCCAGACATGCCGGCTGGAGATGTTTTCGCTGCCATGCTCCTCGCCGAGGATGCCGTGATCGGGGTATTGCGCGCTGATCACCGCCCGGATGGCGCGCTCGGCCTCGCGGTCGGCCTCGGTGACCGGGTCGAAGCTGCCGCGCTCCTTGTTGGTGACCGCGCCCTGATTGCGGAAGCGCGGCAAGGTCTCGGCCGCGGCGGCATGCGCAATGCGCCGCATGAACTCGATGCTGATGTCCAACTGATTCTCCCGCTCCAGCATGTTTGAGATACCCGTTTGCCTACGGATTTATGCCGAAACAAGGGCGTTCGTGCCGAAACAACGGCGTTTGGAGCCTTTCGCATGATGCCAACTGTTGCTCGAATGCAACGCAGTCGTCGTGGAAATGCAATTTCCACTTCACAGTGAATTAAAAAAGCCGAAACGCGCCTTGACATTTGTGCAGCGCACAATACGTTTGTTCTCGGACAGGGGTTCCTGTCCATGCCCTCCTTGGGCGTTTCCTCCCTAGACTTCGACCGTGTCGTGCAAACGATGCGGTCTTTTTTTACGCTGCCGCATGAGTGGCGAGTACCGCGATTCCTCCGCTATTCGGCGGCCAGCGGCAGATCCATGAAATTGTGATCGGGCATCGCCATCAGTTCGGCCGAAAACCGCGCCAGATCGCCGGCCAGCGCGTCGAAACCAGCCGACCTCTGGAACGTCCGCTCATTCATGTAGAGCCCGCGATTGACCTCGATCTGCAGCGCATGCAGATGGCGCACGGGGCGGCCATAGTGCTCGGTAATGAAGCCTCCGGCATAGGGCTTGTTGTGGGCGACGCTGTAGCCCATGCCGGTGAGCAGGCCGATCGCCGTCTCGGTCAACGCCGCCGCGGCGGAAATGCCGAACCGATCGCCGACGATGAAATCCGGCCGCAATCCGCTGTCGCCTACCCTTATGCTTGCCGGCATCGAGTGGCAGTCAATCAGGACGGCGTAGCCGAAGCGCGCATGGGTTCTGGTCAAAAGCCGTTTCAGCGTCTCGTGATAGGGCTTGTAGACCGCCTCGATGCGCGCCACGGCTTCGGCCAGCGGCAAGCGGCCGGAATAGATGTCGAGCCCCTCGCCGACCAGCTTGGGCACGGTGCCGAGCCCGCCGGCCACACGCGCCGAGCGGATGTTGCAGAATGACGGTACCGGTTCGGCAAACATGCGCGGGTCGAGTTCCCACGGCTCCCGGTTGACATCGAGATAGGCGCGCGGGAAGTTTGCCGCCAGCATCGGCGCGCCGAGCGCGACGGCACCGCCGAACAATTCCTCGACATAGCAGTCCTCGGAGCGGCGGATGGCGTTGCGGTCCAGCTTGGCCATCGCCATGAACCGGTCCGGATAGTAGCGGCCGCTATGCGGCGAGTTGAAGAGGAAGGGAACGCGCTGTTCGGCGCCCGATCGGATTTCGAAGGGTGGAACGACCGAAAAATCCTCGGCTGCCGTTTTCAATTTGAACGAACCCGGAAATACCAATGCATCATGATAGGAAAGTGCCACCTCGCCGCCCGCATGTCCAGCCGCCGAAGTGCCAGCCAAATCAGGATTGTGCGGCCAACGTTCACTTGATGTTTACCGTCACCTCCTCATATACAGCATGGTTAACGGGCTTGCCGCACGGCATTGTCGGTTGGGTGATTCGGACGGGACAAGATGGCACGCATTCTGCTGGCGGAAGACGACGACGACATGCGCCGGTTCCTCGTCAAGGCGCTGGAACGCGCCGGTTATCAGGTCAGCGATTTCGACAATGGCGCCAGTGCCTATGAGCGGCTGCGCGAGGAACCTTTTTCGCTGCTTTTGACCGACATCGTCATGCCCGAGATGGATGGCATCGAGCTTGCCCGCCGCGCCACCGAAATCGATCCCGACCTCAAGGTGATGTTCATCACCGGCTTCGCCGCCGTCGCGCTGAACCCTGATTCCAAAGCGCCGAAAGACGCCAAGGTACTATCGAAGCCGTTCCATTTGCGCGACCTCGTCAACGAGGTCGAAAAGATGCTGCAGGCCGCCTGACGCTCTTTTGTCGCGTCTTGATCGACTAGAGCAATTCCAGGAAAAGTGTGAGGCGGTTTTCCGTCCGGAATTGCGTCAAAACAAAGAGACAAGCCAGCCATTCTTTCCCTTTTCCCGCTATTGACGTGCCGAACCAAAAATGGTGTATGCGCGGCTTCGGATGGGCGTGTAGCTCAGCGGGAGAGCACTGCATTGACATTGCAGGGGTCACAGGTTCAATCCCTGTCACGCCCACCATCCAGATAATCCTCAATTGGCCGTCGGTATTTTTTCGTCGACTGACGTTCCCGGCCAATACCAGCCTCAGGCCGCGCCGAGGCGCAGATCGCCGGTCTCGACGTGCTCCAGAAACCAGGCATAGGTCTGTTCCAAGCCGCTGCGCAGCGAGTAGCGCGGGCGCCAGCCGGTGGCGAACAGGCGCGATACGTCCATCAGCTTGCGCGGCGTGCCGTCCGGCTTCGTCGCATCGAATGTGATCGTCGCATCGGCGCCGGCGACCGACACGATGGTGCGGGCAAGGTCGGCAATCGTGATGTCTTCCCCAGAGCCGACATTGATGTGGCTGTCGCCCGAATAATTCTTCAGCAGCCAGACCAGCGCGTCGGCGGCGTCGTCGACATGCAGGAATTCGCGCATCGGCGTGCCCGATCCCCACACCTCCAGGCTCTTGCGGCCGGCGCGCCTGGCCTCGTGCGCCTTGCGCATCAGGGCGGGCACGACATGGCTTGAATTGAGGTCGAAATTGTCGCCCGGACCGTAGAGATTGGTCGGCATCGCCGAGATGTAGTCGACGCCGTACTGGCGCCGATAGGCTTGGCACAGTTTCAGTCCGGCGATCTTGGCGATCGCATACCATTCGTTGGTGGGTTCGAGCGGCCCGGTCAGCAAGGCGTCTTCGGAGATCGGCTGCGCCGCGAATTTGGGATAGATGCAGGATGAACCGAGAAACAGCAGCTTCTGCACCTCGTTGCGGAAGGCGCTGTCGATGACATTGTTCTGCATGACGAGGTTGTCCTGCAGAAAATCGACGGGAAGCCTGTTGTTGGCCAGGATACCGCCGACCTTGGCCGCCGCCATCACCACTGCATCCGGCTTGCGGTCGGCCATCCAGCGCCGCACGCCGGCTTGGTCGAGAAGATCGAGCTCGGCGCGCGAGGCGGTCAGGACCTCGCAATCCTCGTCGGCCAATCTGCGCAGGATTGCCGAGCCGACCATGCCGCGATGTCCGGCCACGAAAACGCGCTTGCCCTGAAGGTCGAAGGTCATCAGCTTACCCCAATGCGGAACGGCAGCTTTGCCGGTTGGCCGGCTGAGCGCCGGATCGGCTTCTCTGTTGGACGCATACCGCATACAGATTTGCCCAGACAAGGCAAATCGCAAAGCTACCGAACCTGGGCTTGGATCGGACGCTGCAGCGTTTGCGATCAGACGCCCGCTACCGCGCAGAGGCTTGTCATTCTGGCAATGGCAAGCTCCGGCTCGGCCAGCAATCCTGCCTGATCGGCAAGGCGAAAGACATCGGCATAGTGACGGATGCCGCGCGCCGATTGCATGCCGCCGATCATCGAAAAATGCTCCTGATGGCCGTTCAGCCATGCCATGAAGACGATGCCGGCCTTGTAGTATTCGGTCGGCGCCTCGAAGATCTTGCGCGACAGCGGCACTGTCGGGGCCATCAGCGCGTCATAGCCGGCGCGGTCGCCGTCGGCCAGCTTTGCCAGTGCCGCATTGGCGACCGGCGCGATGGCATCGAAAATGCCGAGCAGCGCGTGCGAATGTCTGTCGCCGTCGCCGGCGATCAGCTCGGGGTAATTGAAGTCGTCGCCGGTGAACATCACCACGCCCTCGGGCAGCCGGTCCCTGAGGGCAATCTCCTTGCCGGCATCGAGCAGCGATATCTTTATGCCCTCGACCTTGCCGGCATGGCGTTCGATGATCGCGATCACCGTCTCCAGCGCGGTTTCGAAATCGCTGCTGCCCCAGTAGCCTTTCAGCGCCGGGTCGAACATGTCGCCCAGCCAGTGCAGGATGACCTTGCCGGAGGCCTGGGACAGGATGCGGTCGTAGACGCCAATATAGTCGTCGGGGCCTTTGGCGACCGCCGCCAGCGCGCGGCTGGCCATCATGATCGCCTTGCCGCCAAGCCCTTCGATGAAGCCGAGCTGTTCTTCATAGGCCGCGATGACATCGTCGAGCGTACTGGCGGCACCCGGCGCCAGATGGTCGGTGCCGGCGCCTGACGCGAGATCGGCCCCCTCGACGCTGCGCGCCTCGATAATGGAGCGGCGGATCAATTCCCTGGCATTTGCCCAATCGAAACCCATGCCGCGCTGAGAGGTGTCCATCGCTTCGGCGACACGGAAGCCAAGCCGCCAAAGGTGATGGCGAAACGCCATCGTCTTGTCCCAATCGATCGCGGGCCTCGACCACGGATCGGTCATGGCGAGGGGATCGGCAACGACATGGGCGGCGGCGTAGGCGATGCGCGAGAAGCGAGCGCCGGCCACAGGCTGCACCGGCTGGCCGACAAGCCGGTAGCGGACACGGCCGCCGCCTTCCCCGGGCAAGGTGATGTCCATGGCTCTCTCCCTTCCCAGCGCCTAATAAATGGAACGTTCCAATGAATCAAGATATTTTGCCCCCTGCCCCGCGCAGCTCAAATTGCTGCATCGCAGCAGGTGAAAGCCATACTTGCTGGAGAATTGCGCCCACTGAGCCGCATTGTTTCCGGGTTCGCAAAAACGCGATTGACTCAAATGCGTCGCAGGGTTTAGATCGTTCCAATAAATCGCATAAGAAACCACCGGGAGGACAGATCTGGATGGCCAGCCGGGCCAAGGCAACGATACTCGACATCGCCCGTGAGGCGGGCGTGTCCAAATCGACGGTATCGCTGGTGCTGCAAGGCAGCGGGCTGATCCGGCCTGAAACCGCGCTGAAGGTGCGCAAGGCGATCGAGGACGTCGGCTATGTCTACAACCGCGGCGCCGCCAATCTGCGCAAGGCCCATTCCAATGTCATCGGCATGGTCATCAACGATCTCACCAATCCGTTTTTCGCCGAACTGGCGGTCGGCATGGAGCGCGTCTTCCAGTCGGCCGGCGTCGTGCCTTTCATCGCCAATACGGCTGAAAACCCGGTGCGCCAGGAAGAGGTTTTGAAATCGCTGATGGAGCAGGGTGTCGCCGGGCTCGTCGTGTCGCCGGCGCGTGGCACCACGCCCGGCGCGTTCCGCCGCCTTGAGACCGCAGGCGTTCCGGTCGTCTTCGTCATGCGCCGGCTTCCCGAAAGCCGTATCCCGGTGATCACGCCCGACAATCATCGCGGCGCCTATCTCGCCACCGCCCATCTGATCGGCAAGGGCCATCGCCGGCTGGCCTTCTTCGGCGGCTCGTCCGACCTTGTCGTCTATCACGAGCGCCTGGGCGGCTTTCGCGAGGCCTGTGAAGCGCTCGGCATCGCACCGGCCGACAGGCTGGTCTTCGAGGGCGAAACCAGCCGCAAGGGCGGCATTGCCTGCCTGGAAACCGCGCTCGCCATGGCCGCGCCGCCGACTGCAGCACTTTGCTTCAACGACGCGGTCGCCTTCGGCGTCTTGCTGGCGCTGCGCAAGCGCGGCCTGGAACCCGGTTTGGATTTTGCCGTCGTCGGCTTCGACGACGTCGCCGAGGCCGAGCACTATATGCCGGCACTGACCAGCGTCGCGGTGAACACCGCCGGCCTCGGCGAGCGCGCCGCCCATGTCGTGCTGAAGATGATCCAGTCGCGCACCACGCGCGCCGAGGATCATATCGGCGCCGTCAACCTCGTGGTCAGGGAAAGCTGCGGCCCCGATCGCAAGGAGCATGGCTGTGCAGGAATGGGAGACGCGGCATGACCGTCAGTTGGGGGCTGATCGGCGCCAGCACGATCGCAAGACAGTTCATGATCGGCGCCATCCGCGCGCAGCCGGACGGCGAGATCGCTGCGGTGATGAGCTCCAGCCCGGAGCGGGCCACCGCCTATGCCAGTGAAAACCGCATTCCGGCGGCGGTCTCGACGCTCGACGCCCTGCTCAAATCAGATATCGACGCCGTCTACATCTCGACCACCAACGAATTGCATCTCGAACAGGCACTCGCCGCCATCGAGGCGGGAAAGCATGTGCTGTGCGAAAAACCACTGGCGCTGACCAGCACCGACGCCCGCAAGATGGTCGCGGCGGCCAGGGCCGCCGGCGTCGTGCTCGGCACCAATCACCATCTGCGCAATGCCGGCTCGCATCGGGCGATGCGCGAAGCGATCGCTGCCGGCCGCATCGGCAGGCCGATCGCCGCGCGCGTCTTCCACTCCGTCTATCTGCCGGAAAACCTGCAGGGCTGGCGCATCACCAGGCCGGACGCCGGCGGCGGCGTGGTGCTCGACATCACCGTGCACGATGCCGATACGCTGCGCTTCGTGCTCGGCGACGATCCGGTAGAGATCTCGGCCTTCACGCAATCGGCCGGCATGGCCGCCGGCGGACTGGAAGACGGCGCCATGTGCCTCTGGCGCTTCAGATCGGGCGTCATCGCCCAGTCGCATGAGGGCTTCACGACAAAATTCGCCGGCACCGGCTTCGAGGTGCATGGCAGCGAAGGCTCGCTGATCGCCAGGGACGTGATGACGCAGAAGCCGGTCGGCTCGGTGTTGCTGCGCACGGCACAGGGCGAGGAGGAATTGAGCTTCGACCGCGAGGACCTCTATGCCCGTTCGCTGCGCCAATTCCACGCGGCGATCCGTGGCGACGGCCAGCCTTCCGCCACCGGCGAGGACGGCGTCTGGTCACTGACCGCAGCCGAGGCGGCATTGCAATCGGCCAGGTCCGGCAACGCCGTTACCATCGACCCGAAGCTCGGGAGCGCCGCGTGAGCAAGCTCGTTTCAGCGGCTGAGGCTGCCGGCCTGATCAGGGATGGCATGGTCGTTTCCGTGTCATCGTCGAGCGGCCTCGGCTGTCCGGACGCGGTGCTGGCCGCCATCGGCGAGCGCTTCGATGCCGAAGGCCATCCCAGGGACATAACGACGCTGCACCCGATCGCCGCTGGTGACATGTACGGCATCAAGGGCATCGATCACTTAGCCAAGCCCGGCCTGTTGAAGCGCACTTTGTGCGGTTCGTATCCCTCCGGCCCGTCATCTTCCGAGCCACCGCAGATCTGGAAGATGATCGGCGACAATTCGGTCGCCGCCTACAACGTGCCGTCCGGCATCCTGTTCGACATGCATCGCGAGGCCGCCGCCAAGCGTCCCGGCGTGCTGACCAAGGTCGGGCTCGATACCTTTGCCGACCCGCGCCATCAGGGTTGCGCCATGAACGCGGCCGCCAGCGAGCCGATCGTTTCGGTGCAGCAGTTCGACGGCGAGGAATGGCTCTATTTCCGCTCGATCGTGCCGCAGGTCGCGATCATCCGCGCCACCACCGCGGACGAGCGCGGCAACCTTACCTATGAGCATGAGGGTGCCTATCTCGGCGGCCTCGAACAGGCGCTGGCCGCCCGCAACAATGGCGGCATCGTCATCGCGCAGGTCAAGCGCGTCGTCGAGAACGGCACGCTGAAGCCGCACGACGTGCGCGTGCCCGGCGTGCTGGTCGACCATATCGTCGTGGCGCCCGACCAGTTGCAGACGACGCTGACGCCTTACGATCCGGCCATCTCCGGCGAGATCTTCCGGCCGCTGTCGAGTTTCCGCAACGCCGAGATGAACGTCCAGAAGGTCATTGCGCGCCGCGTCGCCATGGAGCTTGCCGACGGCATGGCGGTCAATATCGGCTTCGGCATCTCGGCCAATGTGCCGCGCATCCTGCTCGAGGAAGGTCAGCACGGCAAGGTCACCTGGGTCATCGAACAGGGCGCGGTCGGCGGCGTGCCGCTGCTCGACTTCAAGTTCGGCTGCTCGTCGAACGCCGACGCCTTCATGCCCTCGCCGCACCAGTTCATCTATTTCCAGGCTGGCGGCTTCGACGCCTCGCTGCTGTCCTTCCTGCAGATCGACCGCCACGGCTCTGTCAATGTGTCCAGGCTCTCAGCGCGGCCCCACGTCACAGCCGGCGCCGGCGGCTTCGTCGACATCACCGCGCGGGCGAAGAAGATCGTCTTTTCCGGTTTCTTCAATGCCGGCGCCAAGCTGTCGCTTGCTGATGGCGGCATCCGCATCGACCAGGAGGGCAAGGTCAAGAAAGTCGTCGGCGAGGTCGAGCATATCTCCTTCTCGGGCAAGCGTGCCGTCGCGCAGGGACAGGACATCACTTATGTCACCGAGCGCTGCGTGATGAAGCTGACGCCAGCAGGGCTGATGGTGACCGAGCTGGCGCCGGGCATCGACCTCGAGCGCGATGTGCTGGCGCAGGCCGAGATCCCGCTCGCCGTAGCCAACGATCTCAAAGTGACGCCGGATGCGCTCTACCGGGACCGGCCGATCGGCCTGTCGCTCAACGGTGGCGCCTCGCTTGGAGGCGCCCATGGCTGAGCCCCTCGTCACCTTTGACACCGACGGCGCCATCGGCCTTGTCACGCTGCGCCGGCCGGAGAAATTCAACGCCCTCGACGTCCCAATGCTGCGGGCGCTGGAAGCAGCACTCGACGAAGCCGAGGCGGCGGACAGCGTCCGCGTCGTGCTGGTCTGTGGCGAAGGCAAGGGCTTTTGCGCCGGCGGCGACGTCGAGGCGTGGGCGGAAATGAGCGCCGCCGATTTCCAGGTGCAATGGGTTCGCTACGGCCACCGCGTCTTTGATCGGCTGGCGCGGCTGCCGCAGCCGACGATCGCCATTCTTGCCGGCCATGCGCTGGGCGGTGGGCTGGAACTGGCGGCGGCTTGCGACTTTCGCGTGGCGGAAACACAGGTGAAGCTGGGTTTCCCCGAGACCTCGATCGGTGTCGTTCCCGGCTGGTCCGGCACACAGCGCGCCGTGCGCCGCTTCGGTGCGCAGGCGGTGCGGCGGATGGCGCTCGGCGGCGAGGTGTTTCTGGCGGCCGAGGCTCTTGCTCTGGGGATTGTCGACCGGGTGGTCGAGACCGGCAAGGCGTTCGCCGAAGCCAAGGCCTGGGCCGGCAAGATCGCCGAGCGCGGGCCGCTCGCGACCGAAGCCGCCAAGCTGATGATTGCCATCGCCGAGGGCGAAGAGAGTGCTGCCGCGACCGAAGCGCTGGCCAGCGGCTTCATCGCGCTGACAAGCGATCTCAGGGCCGGCATCAAGGCTTTCAAAGCCAAGCAGAAACCGGCGTTCTCAAGATCTTAGGAACCTGAAACTCACATGAACGCGCCTCTCAACATCGCCATGCCCGCCGAGGCAGCCGCAGCGCCGAAAAGCTATCGGCTGCTGATCGCCGGCAAGTTCGTCGATGCCCAGGACGGCCGCACACTGGAGCGCAGCAGCCCCGGCCACGGCTTCACCGTCTCGCGCTATGCACAGGCCGGCGCGGCGGATGTAGAGGCGGCAGTACAGGCCGCGCACAAGGCCTTCGAGACCGGCCCGTGGCCGCGCATGAAGGCAGCCGAACGCGCCACGATCCTGCTCAAGGCGGCTGACCTGATCGAGGCGCGGCTGGACGAGATTGCCCGGCTCGACGCACTGGAATCCGGCAAGCCGATTGCCCAGGCGCGCGGCGAGATCGGCGGCGCCGTCGATATCTGGCGCTATGCCGCCGCACTCGCCCGCACGCTTCACGGCGAAAGCTACGCCAATCTCGGCGACGCCATGCTCGGTGTCGTGCTGCGCGAACCGATCGGCGTCGTCTCGATCATCACGCCATGGAATTTTCCGTTCCTTATCGTCAGCCAGAAACTGCCCTTCGCGCTCGCCGCCGGCTGCACGGCGGTGGTCAAGCCGAGCGAGATGACCTCGGCCTCGACTTTCGTACTCGGCGAGATCCTGATGCAGGCCGGCCTGCCGGACGGCGTCGTCAACATCCTTGCCGGGTTGGGCGCTGATGTCGGCGCACCGATGGTCAGCCATCCGCTGGTCGAGATGGTGTCGTTCACCGGCTCCACCCGCGTCGGCAGGATGACCATGGCGTCTGCCGCCAACTCGCTGAAGAAAGTCTCGATGGAGCTCGGCGGCAAGAACGGCCAGATCGTCTTTCCCGATGCCGACCTTGAGGCGGCCGCCGACGCGGCGGTATTCGGTGGCTTCTTCAATGCCGGCGAGTGCTGCAATGCCGGCAGCCGGCTGATCGTTCATGAGGCGATCGCCGACGAGTTCCTCGGCGCCGTCAAAGCACTCACCGCCAAGGTGATTGTTGGCGACCCGCTCGACGACCGCACCAAGGTCGGCGCGATGATCTCCGCCGACCATGTGGCCAAGGTCACCGGCTACGTGACGGCCGCGGAAAACGACGGCAGCCGGATCTATTGCGGCGGCAAGCAGCTTGCTTCGAGCGGCGGCCAGTATCTTGATCCGACCATCGTTGGCGACGTCACCGAAGACATGGCCATTGCGCGCGAGGAAGTGTTCGGTCCGGTGCTCTCGGTGCTGACTTTTGGATCGATTGAAAGGGCGTTGCACATCGCCAACAACACGCCCTATGGTCTGTCGGCGGGCGTGTGGAGCGCCAGTATTGATACCTGCATGTCGGTGGCGCGGAATGTTCGTTCGGGAACCGTTTGGGTGAACACGTTCATGGAGGGTTACCCCGAACTGCCTTTCGGCGGCTACAAGCAGTCCGGTCTCGGACGCGAACTCGGCAAGCGCGCCGTCGAGGATTATACAGAAGAAAAGACAATCCAGTTTCATCGCGGCCAGCGCACCGGATGGTGGGTCGGCTGAGTTGGGAAGAACCCGGTGGGCATCCGCCGGTCGTGTAAGTTCAACAAGGGAGGAAGTACATGTTGCGCAAACTGCTAATCGGGACGGCTCTCGCATCGGGCGTTGCGTTCGCGGCCCATGCCGAGGACGTCAAGGAAGTCCAGATGCTGCATTGGTGGACGTCGGGCGGCGAAGCTGCCGCGCTGAACGTGCTCAAGCAGGATCTGGCCAAGGAAGGCTTTGCCTGGAAGGACGTGCCGGTGGCCGGCGGCGGCGGCGACGCCGCCATGACCGCGCTGAAGGCGATGGTGGCAGCGGGCAACTACCCGACCGCCTCGCAGATGCTCGGCTACACCGTGCTCGACTATGCCGCCGCCGGCGTCATGGGCGACCTGACCGAGACGGCGAAGAAGGAAGGCTGGGACAAGTCCGTTCCAACGGCCTTGCAGAAATTTGCAGTCTATGACGGCAAGTGGGTCGCGGCCCCTGTCAACGTCCACTCGGTCAACTGGCTGTGGATCAACAAGGCGGTGATGGACAAGATCGGCGGCACCGAGCCCAAGACCTTCGACGACTTCATCGCGCTGCTCGACAAGGCCAAGGCGGCGGGCGTCATCCCGCTGGCGCTGGGCGGCCAGAACTGGCAGGAAGCCACCATGTTCGACTCGGTCGTGCTGTCGACCGGCGGGCCCGAGTTCTACAAGAAGGCCTTCAACGACCTCGACGAGGAGTCGCTGAAGTCCGATACGATGAAGAAGTCGTTCGACAACCTCGCCAAGCTCGTCACCTATGTCGACCCGAACTTCTCGGGCCGGGACTGGAACCTCGCCACCGCCATGGTCATCAAGGGCGATGCGCTGGTGCAGGTGATGGGTGACTGGGCCAAGGGCGAATTCAACGCCGCCAAGAAGGTCCCGGGCACCGACTTCCTGTGCTACCGCTTCCCGGGCACCGACGGCAGCGTCGTCTACAACTCCGACATGTTCGGCATGTTCAACGTTCCGGAGGACCGCAAGGCCGCCCAGATCGCCCTGGCCACCGCCACGCTGTCGAAGAGCTTCCAGTCGGCCTTCAACGTCGTCAAGGGCTCTGTTCCGGCCCGCACCGACGTGCCGGACACCGATTTCGACGCTTGCGGCAAGAAGGGCATGGCCGACCTGAAGGCCGCCAATGAAGGCGGCACGCTGTTCGGTTCGCTGGCGCAGGGCTATGGCGCGCCTCCGGCGGTTGCCAACGCCTACAAGGATGTCGTCTCGAAATTCGTCCACGGCCAGATCAAGACCTCGGACGAGGCCGTGACCCAACTGGTCAGCGCGATCGAAGACGCCAAGTAAGCGCCCGTCGATGTGAATGATCTCCCCGGCGCAAGCCGGGGAGAGTCCTCTGCGGTGGGGTTTGCGGTTGCGCCGACCGGCACGCTTTCGTGCCGCAGAGGCCGCGACAGCAGAATTCCGGACCCGCGATACGGAATGGACAGATGAGCACAGTTGCTGAAACCAGTATCACGCTGACGCCGGAGCACGATGCCCGTCCGGGCGCCACGGTGCGCTCACGCCTTCAGGACGCGCTGCCGAAGCTCGTGCTGGCGCCGAGCTTTGCCGCCACCGTCGTCTTCGTCTACGGCTTCATCCTGTGGACGATCTATCTGTCCTTCACCAACTCCAAGACCTTTCCCTCCTACGCCATTACCGGGCCACGCGCCTATCAGCGGCTATGGCGCTGGACCTTCGAAAGCGATCCGCCGTCCTCCTGGTACACATCGATCACCAATATGGGGATTTTCGGCTTCCTCTACATTTCCATCTGCCTGGCGCTCGGCCTGTTGCTGGCGATCCTGCTCGACCAGAAGATCCGCGGCGAAGGTGTGCTGCGGCCGATCTATCTCTACCCGATGGCACTGTCATTCATCGTCACCGGCGTTGCCTGGAAATGGTTTCTCGACCCCGGCCTCGGCCTCGAGCAGACGCTGCACCAATGGGGCTGGACGAGCTTCCATTTCGACTGGATCAAAAACAAGGATTTCGTCATCTACACGGTGGTCATCGCCGGTGTCTGGCAGGCGTCAGGCTTCATCATGGCGATGTTCCTGGCCGGCCTGCGCGGCATTGACGGCGAGATCCTTAAGGCGGCGCAGATCGACGGCGCCACCACCTTCCAGCTCTACCGCCGCATCGTTATCCCGCTGCTGCGGCCGATCTTCCTGTCGGCCTTGATCGTGCTCGCGCACCTCGCCATCAAGTCCTACGATCTGGTCGTCGCGCTGACCAGCGGCGGGCCGGGCGGTTCGGCCTGGCTGCCGTCCAATTTCATGTATGAGTACACCTTCAAGCGCAACGAAATGGCCGTCGGCTCGGCCAGCGCCGTGATCATGCTGATGACCATCACCGCGATCATCGTTCCCTATCTCTATTCCGAGCTTCGGGAGAAGCCGCGATGAACGCCATAGCCACTCCTGCCCGCCAGAGCACTGGCGGCATCAGCGCCAGGACGGTCAACCGTATCGTCATTTACGGGCTGCTGGCGCTGTTCGCGCTGTTCTACCTGATGCCGCTATTCGTCATGCTGGTGACCTCGTTCAAGACCATGGACGAGATACAGAACGGCAACATGCTGGCGCTGCCGCAGGCGCCGACCTTCGCACCCTGGATAAGGGCGTGGAGCGAGGTTTGCTCGGGTCTCACCTGCGTTGGCATGAAGGGTTATTTCTGGAACTCGATCAAGATGGTGGTTCCGGCCGTCGTCATCTCGACCCTGCTCGGCGCACTCAACGGCTATGTGCTGACGAAGTGGCGCTTCCGCGGGGCGACGCTGGTGTTCGGGCTGATGCTTTTTGCCTGCTTTATCCCGTTCCAGTCCGTCCTCCTGCCCATGGCAACGATCCTCGGCAGCCTCGGCCGGTTCGGCGTCAAGCTGCAGAACGCGACCGGCCTCACCTTCGGCTTCGGCAATCCGACGGTGAACCTGGTATTCGTCCACGTCGTCTACGGCATCGGCTTCACCACCCTGTTCTTCCGCAATTATTACGAGGCGTTTCCGAACGAACTGGTGAAGGCGGCGCAGATCGACGGCGCCAGCTTCTTCCAGATCTTCCGGCGCATCATGCTGCCCAATTCGCTGCCGATCATCGTGGTGACGGTGATCTACCAGTTCACCAACATCTGGAACGATTTCCTCTTCGCCTCCGCCTATGCCGGTTCAGGCGACGTGATGCCGATGACGGTGGCGCTGAACAACGTCGTCAACACCTCGACCGGCGTCGTCGAATACAACGTCAACATGGCGGCGGCGATGATCGCCGCGCTGCCGACGCTCCTCGTCTATGTGCTCGCCGGCCGCTATTTCGTGCGCGGCCTGATGGCCGGCGCCGTCAAAGGATAATCGCATGGCTTTTCTGGAAATTGACGGGCTGAAGAAGCGTTTCGGAGCGGTCGAGATCCTGAAAGGCATCGACCTCGACCTGGAAAAGGGCGGCTTCCTCGTGCTGGTCGGGCCTTCCGGTTGCGGCAAGTCCACGCTGCTCAACACCATTGCCGGCCTGGAGACCATCACCGAAGGCGAAATCCGCGTCGACGGACGCACGATCAACGATCTCCACCCCTCCAAGCGCGACATCGCCATGGTCTTCCAGAGCTACGCGCTCTATCCGAACATGACGGTTGCCGGCAATATCGCCTTCGGCATGGAGATGCGCGGCGTGCCGGCCGGCGAGCGCCAGAAGGCCATCGACAAGGTGGCGAAAGTCCTGCAGATCGGCCATTTGCTTAAGCGCAAGCCAAGCCAGCTTTCCGGCGGCCAGCGCCAGCGCGTCGCCATGGGCCGGGCGCTGGTGCGCGATCCAAAGCTGTTCCTGTTCGACGAGCCTTTGTCCAATCTCGATGCCAAGCTGCGCGTCGACATGCGCATCGAGATCAAGCGCCTGCACGCCACCACCGGCACCACGATCGTCTACGTCACGCACGACCAGATCGAGGCGATGACGCTGGCCACCAAGATCGCGGTGATGCGCGACGGCGAGGTGCAGCAGTTCGGTACGCCGGCCGAAATCTATAACAATCCGGTCAACCTGTTTGTTGCCGACTTCATGGGCTCGCCGGCGATGAACCTGATCCCGGCGACGATCGGCAGCAACGGCAGCGGCTTCTCCGTCGTCATGGAGCGCGAGGCGCGCCAGCCGATCTCGCTGCCGCTGGGCAATGCGCCGGCCGGTCTTTCGGCATTCCAGGGCAAACCGATCATCTTCGGCGTCCGCCCGGAAGCACTGACCGATCCCGAGGGTGCCGAACGCAACGCCTCGAACATCGCCCGCGCCGACTGTCACATCGAGGTCATCGAGCCGGCCGGCTCGGATACGTTCGCGGTCACCAATCTCGGCGGCAAGGCGGTGGTGGCGCGGCTGCGCGCCGATGCCAAAATCCAGCCCGGCACGGTCACGCCGCTCGCCTTCAACCTGACCAAGGCGGTGTTCTTCGATCCGGCGACCGAGAAACGCATCGTCTGACCGCCATGACAAATCCCGACATCGTCATCATCGGCTCCGGCATAGGCGGCGCCACGATCGCCTCCGGCCTTGCCGGCAGCGGCGCCTCGATCCTGATGCTGGAGCGCGGCGAACCACTGCCGGCGACGCCGCACACACGCGACACCCGCGCCATCTTCGTCGACGGCCATTATCGGCCTAAGGAGATGTGGCTCGAGGCCGGCGGAGCGCCTTTCAATCCCGGCAATTACTATTATGTCGGCGGCAATTCGAAATTCTACGGCGCGGTGCTGATCCGCTACCGCAGGCAAGACTTTTCAGAGATGGAGCACTATGGCGGCATCTCGCCGGCCTGGCCGTTTTCCTATGAGGAATTCGAACCTTGGTATTCCCGGGCCGAGCAGCTGTTCCGCGTGCGCGGTGCGCTCGGCGAAGACCCGACCGAGCCGTTCCACTCGATGCCCTACCCTTTCGGGCCGGTACCCGACGAGCCGCCGATCGCGCGCGCCCGCGCCGAGCTCAGGAGCCTGGGTCTGCACCCGGCATCGCTGCCGCTCGGCGTCGACATCGAAGCCTGGCTGAAAGACGGCAGCACGCCGTGGGATGCGTTTCCCAACACCGGTGCCGGCAAGGTCGACGCCCAAACGGGGCCGCTGGCGTCGGCCCTTGCCGACCAGAACATCAAGCTCGAGACCGGCGCCCATGTCGAACATCTCGAGGCATCGCCGGATGCGAGGACAATCGCCGCCGTCCATTATCGACAGAACGGTACGCTGAAGAAAGTCGCGCCGAAGCTGGTCATCCTATCGGCCGGCGCCGTCAATTCCGCCGCCATCCTGCTGCGCTCGCCCACCCCTGAGGGCAAAGGCGGCGGCAAAGGCCTGGCCAACCGCTCCGACCAGGTCGGCCGCAACTTCATGAACCACAATTCGAGCGCCATGCTGGCGATCGATCCACGCCGCCGGAACAAATCCGTCTACCAGAAGACGCTGATGCTGAACGATTATTATCTGTCCGACGGCAAGGGCGGCAAGCCGCTCGGCAATGTCCAGCTCCTCGGCAAGATCGACGGCAACATCCTCAAGGCCAACGTCAGGCGCGCGCCCAAATTCGCGCTCGATTTCATGGCCGGCCACGCCGTCGACTGGTATCTGATGTGCGAGGACCTGCCTGATCCCGAGAGCCGCATCATGGTCGACGGCAAGGACATCGTCATGCAGTGGCGGCGCTCCAACATGCAGTCGCTCGACGGGCTGACCAAGGTAATGCGCGAGAATTTCCGCGCCTGCGGCTATCCGATCGTGCTGTCGCGACCGTTTGACAAGCGCACGCCCTCGCATCAGTGCGGCACGGTGAAGATGGGCAACGATCCAGCGACCTCGCCGCTGGATCCGTTCTGCCGCTCCTTCGACCACAGCAATTTGTTCGTCGTCGACGCCGGCTTCCTGCCGAATTCGGCCGCCGTCAATCCGGCGCTATCGATCGCAGCACAGGCGCTGCGCGTCGCCGATCATATCCGCAAGACGGAGCTTGCAGCATGAGCCGCCCGGCAGCGATCGTCACCGGCGGCGCGCGCGGCATCGGCCTTGCCTGCGCCGAAGCGCTCGCAGATTCCGGCTTCGACATCCTCGTCGCCGACCTTGCCGACGAAGCCGCCGACGGGCTCGCCGCGGACATTACAGCGCGCGGCGCGGCATTCGCATACCATCGCTGCGACATCGCCGATCTCGGTGGCCATGTGGCACTTATCGATGCTGCATTGAATGCCTTCGGCCGCATCGACTGCCTGGTCAACAATGCCGGCATCGGCGCTGTCCTGCGCGGCGACCTGCTCGAGCTCAAGCCGGAAAATTTCGACCGGGTGCTCGGCATCAATCTGCGCGGCACCGTATTCCTCAGCCAGGCCGTTGCCAAAGCGATGCTCGGCCTGCCGAGCGATGGTGCGAGATCGATCATCACCATCACCTCGGTCAGCGCCGCCATGGCCTCGCCGGAACGTGCCGATTACTGCATCTCCAAGGCCGGGCTTTCGATGTGGGTGAAGAACCTGGCGCTGCGGCTTGCCAGCGAAAACATAGCCGTGTTCGAGGTGCGCCCGGGCATCATCCGCACCGACATGACAGCCGGTGTCACCGCCAAATATGACGGGCTGATCGACGGCGGGCTGGTGCCGGCAATGCGCTGGGGCGAGAGCGAAGATATCGGTGCCGCCGTGGCAGCACTCGCCGGCGGCAAGCTCGGCTTTTCGACCGGCTCGGTCATCAATGTCGACGGCGCGCTGTCGGTGCCGAGGCTATGAACAGGTGACGCCATGATCGACTACATCCCATGACCGACTACATAATCGTCGGCGCCGGCCCGGCCGGCTGCGTACTCGCCAACCGGCTGAGCGAAGATCCGTCGCATCAGGTACTGCTGCTCGAAGCCGGCGGCAAGGACTGGCATCCGCTGATCCACATGCCGGCCGGTTTTGCCAAGATGACCAAGGGCATCGCCGCCTGGGGCTGGTCGACGGTGCCGCAAAAGCACATGAACGACCGCGTCTTCCGATACACGCAGGCCAAGGTGATCGGTGGCGGCTCTTCGATCAACGCCCAGATCTACACGCGCGGCAACGCCCGCGACTACGACGCCTGGGAGAAAGAGGAAGGCCTTGCCGGCTGGGGCTATCGCGACGTGCTGCCCTATTTCAAACGCGCCGAGAACAACCAGCGCTACGCCAACGATTTTCACGGCGACCAGGGCCCGCTCGGCGTGTCGAACCCGATCGCGCCGCTGCCGATCTGCGAGGCCTATTTTCGCGCGGGACAAGAGATGGGCATTCCCTTCAATCCCGACTTCAACGGGGCGGCCCAGGAGGGCGTCGGTTACTATCAGCTGACGCAGAAGGACGCGAAGCGCTCCTCCGCCTCGGTCGCCTATCTCCGGCCGATCCGCGAGCGCAAGAATCTCACTATCAGGACCGGCGTTCTGGTGACGCGCATCGTCGTCGACAAGGGCCGCGCCGTCGGCGTCGAGATCGTCGACAGGCCGGGCGGCCAGCCAACGATCCTGCGCGCCGAACGCGAGGTCATCGTCTCGTCCGGCGCCATCGGCTCGCCGAAGCTTTTGATGCAGTCGGGCATCGGCCCGGCCGACCATTTGAAGGCGATCGGCGTGACACCGGTGCATGATTTGCCTGGCGTCGGCTCCAACCTGCAGGATCATCTCGATCTGTTCGTCATCGCCGAATGCACCGGCGACCACACCTACGACAACTATGCCAAGCTGCATTGGACGGCGTGGGCCGGCCTGCAATATCTGCTCCTGAAGAAAGGCCCGGTTGCCTCCAGCCTGTTCGAGACCGGCGGCTTCTGGTACGCCGATCCGACCGCCGCCTCTCCCGATATCCAGCTGCATCTCGGCCTCGGCTCCGGCATCGAGGCCGGCGTCGAGAAGCTGAACAATCCGGGCGTGACATTGAACTCGGCCTTCCTGCGCCCGCGCTCGCGCGGCACGGTGCGGCTGAACAGTGCCGACCCGGCCGACCACCCGCTGATCGATCCGAACTATTGGTCCGATCCCTATGACCGCGACATGTCGATCAAGGGGCTGAGGCTGGCGCGCGAGATCATGCGGCAGAAAGCGCTGCGGCCCTATGTGCTGCGCGAGGTACTGCCGGGACCTGACCTGCAGAGCGGCGACGAGTTGTTCGACTACGCCTGCCGCAGTTCCAAGACCGACCACCACCCGGTCGGCACTTGCCGCATGGGCCACGATGCGATGAGCGTGGTGACGCCCGATCTCAGGCTGCGCGGTATCGAGGGTCTGCGCGTCTGCGACGCCTCGGTAATGCCGCGCATCCCCTCCTCCAACACCAATGCGCCGACGATCATGGTCGGCGAAAAAGGCGCCGATCTGATCCTTGGCCGCGAGCCGCTGCCGCCGGCAGTGTTTTCCACCAACCGAGCGGCATGAGGGACAAGGAATGATCAGACACTGTGTTTTCGTCAGATTCCGCAACGATGTTGCCGACGCCGAGCGCGCGGCAATCCACGCCGATCTCGAAGCGTTGCGGACGGTGATCGACGGCATGGGCAAGGTCGAATTCAGCGCCAATACCAGCCCGGAACCCTTCGCCCGCGGCTTCACGCACGGCTTCACCATCGACTTTCGCGATGCCGCGGCACGCGACGGCTATCTCGAGCATGAAGCACATCAGCGAGCCGGCGCAAGACTGGTCGCGGCGCTCGAAGGCGGCACCGACGGGCTGATGGTTTTTGACCTGGAGATCGCCTGACTATCCCATTCTCAGTGCAACGACGCCGGCGACGATGCTAAGCACCGCGGCACCTCGCCATGCCGTCATCTTCTCGCCGAGCGCGAACACCGAGATCATCATGGCGAACAGGATCGATGTTTCGCGCAGCGACGCCACCGAGGCGATCGGCGCCTTGGTCATCGCCCACATCACGATCCAGTAGGCGCCGCCGCTGAGCACGCCGGTATAGATTCCTGCCTTCCAGTCGCGCGCCAGCACCGGCAGCGCCTGTGGGCCGCGAAAGACGACGCACAGCACCAGCGCCCACAGCGCATCGCAGACGAACAGCCAGGCCGCATAACTCGACGCGGTGGCGGCCAGCCGCGCGCCGCTGCCGTCCGACAGCGTATAGCTGGCGATGAAGATCGATGTGCCCAGCGCGAAACCAACGGCGCGCAGGTTCAATTTCTCCAGATGCGCGCCGCCGCGAAACGACAGCACCAGCGTGCCCGCCGACAACAAGAGGATGCCGAGAATGGCGAGCGGCGCCGGCATCTCGGCAACCACCACAACGCCCCCCAAAGCGGCCAGCAATGGCGCAGTGCCGCGCGCCAGCGGATAGGTCTGGGCGAAATCGCCGGCCTTGTAGGCGCCGATCAGGAACGTCCTGTAGCCCATGTGGAAGACAACCGAGGCGAGGATGTACGGCCATACTTCCGGCTTCGGCACCTCGACAAAGGGCAACGTCACCAGCGCCGCGGCACCCATGCCGAGCGTCATCAGCGTGATCGACAGGAAACGGTCGAGATGGACCTTGACCAGCGCGTTCCAGATCGCATGCATGGAAGCGGCGGCGAGCACCGCGAAAAAGACAAACAGGCTCATTGGCGATTCATCCGCCGCCCGTCCCGATGACGATCGGCGTCTCCAGGTCGATATCGACCCAGAGGGGAAAATGGTCGGAGGCGATTTGGCCGATATCGGCGCTGATCGAGCGCACGCGCCCGGCAAACATGCCGCCGACGAAGCAATGGTCAAGCCGGCGCTTTGCGATCCTGCCGTCGATGGTCTTCACATGGGTATGAAAGTCCGACGTCGGTTCGCTGGCGACGGCGGCTGCGTCGACAAAACCGTCGAGATAGGCGGCACCGCGATGATAGGGCGTGCTGCCGACGATGCGGCGGTATTCTGCGCTGCCCGGCTCCATGTTGAAGTCGCCCATCCAGATCGCCGGCAAGGGGTTTTCCGGCTCCTGTTCGCCATTGCTCCAGTTGCGCGCCGGCTCGTCGTCGTCGCCGCTCCATGGCCCGCCCTCGGACGGCGCGCGGCGATGCTCGGCGAGCAAATAGTCGATCTGCTCCAGCCGCTCCTCGGCGGCCACATGCGCCAGATGCAGCGAAAAGAACCGCACCGGGCCGGCGGGGGTGCGGATCATGCATTCGAGTGCGGCGTTGCGGGTGTTGAGCGGACGAAGCGCGCGCCTGAGCGGCAGCGTATGAAGCCGTGACCAGACGATCGGCAGCTTCGACAGAACCATGGTGCCGAATTGCCGCCGCCGGTTGATGATGCGGCCGTCACGCCGTTGGCTGGCATCCATGTCGAAGGCCGGGCCATAGACCCAATGATAGTCGGGCAGCAATTGCGAAAGAAGTTCCGGCTGGTCGTCCTCGTTGCTGCGCCGCCAGTGCCGTTCCACTTCCTGCAAGGCGATGATGTCGGCGCCGGCCACGATCTTGGCGCAACGCGCCAGATCGTAGCGGCCGTCGCTGCCGAAGCCGTACTGGATGTTATAGCTGACCAGCTTCATTGCTTATCCGGCTCAATTTCTTGCTGGCAGTAGCCGTTCGCTGGATTGGTTGCAATGTGCAGCCGGACAGAGGCAGCTTGGGCCAGATGCTAAGTGGTTAGCGGCTGGAACCGACCGGGCGGGGATGCTGCCAGTTCCGACCAGTCGATCTCTTCCTCGAGGCGGTGGTAGGCCTCGTCGCCGATCGTTCCGTCGATGCGCAAGCGCTCCAGCGCATCGCGCTGGCTCTTGATGGCATAAAGACGTAATCTGTCATACTCGGTCGCCGCCTGGGCATCCTCCGGGTTTTCGGCGATGGCGCGCTGGGCGGCATATTGCTCTCGCACCGCCCCTGCCGCGCTCGATGTCTTGCCGCTGAGCACGTCCAGCGCCGCCTGCATGATGACGACGCGCGCCTGCGCCACTTCCCGGTCGACCGTCCGGTCGAGGTCGAGATTGAGCAGAAGCAGCAACGGTTTCAGGCTGACGCCTTGCAGCACCAATGTGCCGAGCACGACCGTGAAAGCAGCGAGCACGATCGGATCGCGGCCCGGAAAGTCGGCCGGCAAGGCAAAGGCCGCCGCAAGCGTCACCAGGCCGCGCATGCCGCACCAGCCGATGAGCACGCCGCCGCGGAATGTCGGTGCGTCCTTCCGCCTGTCTTCGTCGCCCAGACGTGCCAGCCCTCTGAGGATCGCGCCGCAGCCCAGCACCCAGACGAGCCGCGATACGATGACGACGGCCAGTACAGCCAGGGCAAAGACGAATGCCTCGCTTTGGCCTTGCTCGGCAAGTCGGCCCACGATCGATCGCGCTTGCAGGCCCATCAGAACGAAGGCCAGAACATTGAGCACGAACACTGCCGTCTCCCAGACCGAGTAGGAGCTGACACGATTCCTTGCCGGCATGCGGCGCGGCGACGTACGTGCGATCGTCATGGCATAGACGACGATCGTGATGATGGCGGAAAGCCCTATCCTGTCGGCCAGGATCCAGACGCCGAAGGTTGAGGCGAATTGGACCACTGTGCCGCTCGCCGGGTCGTCGATGCGGCCGAGTATCGCGAGAGACAACCGGCCGAGCACATAGCCTGCGGCAAGGCTGCCGACCGTCGACAGCAGGATCATTGGTACGGCACTGCTCAACAGGATGGAGCCGGCGGCTGCGGAAACCGACATCCTGTAGATCAACAGCGCGGTGGCGTCGTTGAGCAGGCTCTCGCCTTCCAGGATGGCGGTGATGCGGTGCGGCACCTTGAACTGTCCGAGCACGGCCGCCGCTGCCACGGCATCGGGCGGCGCCACGATCGCGCCAATTGCTATGGCGGCGGCGATGGGCAGGCCTGCCATCGTCCAGCCGACCAGCGCGACCGTCACCGTGGTAAAGATGACGGCGCCAAGCGCCAGCAGGATGAGCGAAACCTTGTAGCGGTTGAGATCGCGCAGCGACGTGTCATAGGCCGCATCGAGCAGAACCGGCGCGATGAACAGAGCGAGCGCCAGCTCCGGGTCAATCTCGATGGTCGGTGCAAACGGCAGGAAGGCGATGCCGGCGCCGGCCAGCGCCAGCAATGACGGATAGGGAATCTGCAGACGCCGCGACAGCGCGGTCAGGGCGACCGCGATGAGAAGCAGGACAAGGGTGAGTTCAAAAAGCGCCATGCCCTATCGTAGCGGTGAAGCCGGGCGATTGGCACTGCAAAAACGGCCACGGCCTTGGCTGCTGGTGAATGGTGAATGGTGAATGGTGAATGGTGAATGCTTGCTTGCAGGGTAATTTCGGCGCGTAAAGTGCCCTCTTACTATTCACTATTCACTATTCCCTAATGCAGCACGAGCATGTCGCCCGACGAGAACGAAATCTCGGCCTTTTCGCCGACGGCTGGCGGCGGCGTGGCCGGACTGTTGAACGTGTCGAGCGAGACCGTGCTGCCGCCGATGCCGACGCGCACCCGGATGACCGAGCCGAGGAAATGCACCTCCGCGATTTCACCCGAAAGGCTGGAATCGCGGCCGGGGTGTCGGCCGAGCGAGATCGCCTCGGGCCGCAGCGCCAGCGACAACGTGTCGCCGGATTTCGAGCCGTTGAGCTTGCCCTTGAGCGAGACCTCTTGCGAATTGACGCGCACCTTGCCTGATGCCGCGTCGGTGACTGTGCCTTCGAGCACGTTCAGCGTGCCGACGAAATTGGCGACGAATTTGGATGCCGGCCGGTTGTAGATCTCGAACGGCGTGCCGACTTGCTCGGCCTTGCCGCCATGCATGACAGCAATGCGGTCGGAGATCGACAGCGCCTCTTCCTGGTCGTGGGTGACGAAGATGGTGGTAATGCCGAGCTTCTTCTGGATCGAGCGGATTTCCTCGCGCAGTGATACGCGCACCTTGGCGTCGAGCGCCGACAGCGGCTCGTCGAGCAGCAGCAGCTTCGGCTTGGGCGCAATCGCCCGCGCCAGCGCGATGCGCTGCTGCTGGCCTCCGGAGAGCTGGTAGGGATAGCGGTCGCCCATCTGCGGCAGCTTGATGATGTCGAGCATTTCGGCAACGCGCCTGTCGGCATCGGCCTTCGGCATACCGGCGACCTTCAGCCCGAAGCCGATATTCTGCGCCACCGTGAGGTTCGGAAACAACGCATAGGCCTGGAACACCATGCCGACATTGCGCTGATTGGGCTTGAGCCGGGTGATGTCCTTGCCGGCCACGACGATCTTGCCGGCGGACGGCTCCTCGAAACCGGCGACCATGCGCAGCACCGTCGTCTTGCCGCAGCCCGACGGGCCGAGGAAGGAGACGAATTCGCCCGGCTCGACGTCGAGGTTGAAATCCTGCACCACCGTGGCGGCGCCGAAGGATTTTCGCACATGCTGGATTGAGAGGAATGGCTCGGTCATGGCTTTTTCCTTCGGGTCAGTTCGGACGGTTCGCCGATCGCGGCGCGAAGCGCGACAGGATCTGGATCAGCGACATGCAGCCCCAGGTGATGGCGAAGGCGATGATGGCAAGCGCCGCCGGCTCGTAGGCGCGGTTGGCGCCAACGTTCTGCAGATAGGGTCCGAAGGCAGGCCGGTTCAGCAGGCTGGCCATGGTAAATTCACCGATGACGATGGCGAAGGTCAGGAAGGCGCCCGACAGCACCGCGATCAGCACGTTGGGCAGGATGACCCGGGTGATGATCGTGCCCCAGCCGGCGCCGAGGATCTGCGCCGCCTCGGTTAGTGTCCGCACATCGATCGTGCGAAGCCCGGTGTCGACGGCGCGATACATATAGGGCAGCGCCAGTGTCGCATAACCGATGACCAGCAAGGCATTGGCTCCTGTCTCGCTGGCCAGGAACGGCAGCGGTGAGTTAGACCCGTACATTCTGATGTAGCCGAAGACGATAACGATTGCCGGGATGACCAGCGGCAGCAGCGTGATGAACTCGACGACGGGCCTTAGCTGCGGCAGCCGCAGACGAATCCAGTACGCCGCCGGCACCACCACCAGCACGCCAAGGACGATGGTGAAGATGGCGGCGACCACCGAATAGATGAAGGTCGCCTGGAAGCGGGGATCGCCGAGCACGACCTGATAGGCATCGAAGGAATAGGCGCCGCGCCGCATGCGCATGGAGAATTCCACGGTCGCGATCAGCGGAATGAAGAAATAGGCCGCGCCCAGCGCGAAGACGACCCAGGCCCAGAATCTGCCGGACTTCATTTGAGCCACCTCTCAGAGCGCGTCCGGAACCAGATGTAGAAGACATTGGCCAACCCGGTGATGACGATCATGCCGAAGGCGATGGCGTAGCCGAGATGGGCATTGTGCAGCACGTCACCGCGGATCTGCGCGTAGAGCAGGATAGGGACGATGTTAAGCGAGGAGCCGGTCAGAGCGTAAGCGGTGGCGATGGCACCGAAGGCGTTGGCGAATAAGAGGATGACGGTGCCGAGGAAGCTTGGCCAGATCACCGGAATGACGACCATGCGCCAGAACTGCGCCTGGGTCGCGCCAAGCGTTGCCGCCGCTTCGCCCCATTCCTTCTTCAGCCCGTCGATCGCCGGCACGATGATCACCACCATCAGCGGGATCTGGAAATAGACATAGGTCAGCGTCAGGCCCCAGAACGACAGGATGTTGAAACCATGGGCATAAATGTTGAAGCCGACCAAGACGTTGAGCAGCACCGTGGCGAGCCCGAGCCGGCCGAGCGTCGCGAGAAAGGCGAAGGCCAGCGGCACGCCGGCAAAATTGGAGGCCACGCCGGAGAAGGTCAGTGTCGCCGAGCGTATCCACTCCGGCAGCCCGCCGCGCACGATGGCAACGGCAATGGCAAGCCCGGCGAACGCACCGATCAGCGACGAGGCGAGGCTGACCTTGATTGAGATCCAGTAGGCGGCAACGATCGACGGCTGCGCCAAGGCCGCTATGTTTTCGAAAGTGAATTCGCCGGCATCGTTCCGGAATGCGCCCAGCATCAGATAGAGCGTCGGCAGGATCAGGAACATGATGGCGAAGATGAAGAAAGGCGCAACGCCAAGCCATTGCGTCGGCAGCCTCATGCTGCGGGCGTCGGCGGGAGGCGCGGTCTTCCCGGCAACAGCGTGATCGGACAACGAGATATCGGTCATGCGCCGGCTACCGTCCTGGAGGTATGCCGGGCGGCGATCTAAGCCGCCCGGCTGATCTCAAGTCTTACTTGACGTTGGCGCCGACGACGGCGTCCCAGTTCTTTGTGATGGCTTCCTTGGCCTTGCCCTGCTCGTCGAGCGTCGGGAACACCGCGGCTGCATAGGACTCGGCCGGCGGCAGCTTGGCCATCACGTCAGCCGGGAGCTTGCCGTTCTTGGCAAGGTCGTTGAAGCGGATCGGGTGGCAATAACCCTTCAGCCAGCCGATCTGGCCTTCGTCGGAATAGAGATATTCCAGCCATAGCTTGGCAGCATTCGGGTGCGGCGCGTAGGCGCTGATCGCCTGGACATAGACGCCAGCGACGACGCCGGTCTTCGGCACGACGACGTCGACCGGCGGATTGCCTTTCAGCGTGTCGCGGCCGGCAAGCGCGTTGTAATCCCAGGTCACCAGGATTGGCGTCTGGCCTTGGGCAAGCGTCGCGGGCTTGCCAATGACCGGCACGAAATTGCCGGCGGCGTTGAGCTTCTTGAAGAAGTCGAGACCAGCCGTGCCGGCAGCTTCGCCGGCAGCCGCACCGCCGGAAAGGCCGGCGGCATAGACGGCCTGGATGGCCTGGTTCGAAGCGCGCGGGTCACCGGCGAGCGCCACGGTATTGGCGAACTCCGGCTTCAGCAAGTCGGCCCAGTCGGCCGGCGCTTCCTTGACCAGGTCCTTGTTCACCAGGAACGAAAGCACGCCGTAATAGTCGCCGGTCCAAAAGCCTTCGGCATCCTTGGCGCTGTCCGGGATCGAGTCCCAGGTTGATACTTTATAAGCCTGGATCAGGCCATCCTTCTTTGCGGTCGGACCGAAGCTCAGGCCGACGTCGATGACGTCGGGCGCCTGCGGGCCCTTGTTGTCCTTGTTGGCCTTGATCGCCTCGACCTCGTCGCCTGAGCCGGCATCGGGGTTGAGTTCGTTGATGGTGATTTCCGGATATTTCGCCTTGAAGCCGTCGATGACCGCGCCGTAGCCGCACCAGTCATGCGGCAGCGCGATGGTGGTGAGCTGGCCTTCTGCCTTGGCTGCGGCGACCAGTTCATCCATGGACTGGGCCGACGAGATGGCAGAGGTCGCCATCAGGGCGACGGCCGAAAGGGAAAGCAGTTTTCCCGTGAATTTGAACATGTGTTCTCTCCGTTGAACTGACGCCGTTGGACGCCTGCGATGCGGTATCGTTTTCGTGTGACAGCCAGATGAAAGCTTTGTGAAACCGGCGCCCCGCAGTACGAAAAAGTAAACTCTTTTTAACCGGCTGTAGCAATCGCTGCGCCGTTATTTTTCCGGCTAACTAGTTTCGGCCTTGCCTTTCATCCTTCCCCCTTTCTTCGCCTCTTTTCCCAAGTCGATTTCCGATGCCTCAGACGGCGCCGGCGATGGCGTTTTCGAGCAGCGTCAGCGCCGCCTTCTTGGTCAGCTTGACCGGGTTGCCGCCGGCGGTCGGGTCGACCACCGCCATGTCGGCGATCAGGCCCTTGCGCTTCTTGTCCATGTCGAGCCCCTTGATCAGGCCGGGTAGTGCGTGCGGAACCTTGAGCTCCTTGCGCAGCTTGACGATCGCCTTGGCAAAGCCGTCGAAGCCGCCCTTGATTCCGCAATAGGCGGCGAGCCGGGCTATACGTGGCTCGATCGCCTCGCGGTTGAAGGCCAGCACGTAGGGCATGAACACGGCGTTGGTCATGCCGTGGTGGGTGTCGTAGAGCGCGCCGATCGGATGCGACAGCGAATGAATGGCGCCAAGCCCTTTCTGGAAGGCGGCCGCTCCCATGGCAGCGGCGCTCATCATGTTGGCGCGGGCGACCAGATCCTTGCCGTTGGCATAGGCTTTCGGCAGGTTTTCGAAGACCAGCCTTATGCCTTCCACCGCGATGCCGTCGGCCATCGGGTGATAGCCCGGCGCGCAATAGGCTTCGAGGCAATGGGCAAGCGCATCCATGCCGGTGCCGGCTGTGATGAAGCCGGGCATGCCGACCGACAGCTCCGGATCGGCAATGACGATTGCCGGCAAAAGCTTCGGATGGAAGATGACCTTCTTGGTGTGGGTCGCTTCATTGGTGATGACACCGGCGCGGCCGACTTCCGAACCGGTGCCGGCCGTGGTCGGCACGGCGATGATCGGCGCGATCGCATCGGCATCGGCGCGCGTCCACCAGTCGCCGACATCCTCGAAATCCCAGACCGGACGTGTCTGCCCGGCCTGGAAGGCGATCAGCTTGCCGAGGTCGAGCGCCGAGCCGCCGCCAAAGGCGATGACGCCGTCATGCTTGCCCTTCTTGAACACGGCAATGCCGGCGGTCAGGTTGGAATCCACCGGGTTCGGCTTGACCTCGGAAAACACGCCATACGGCACCTTGGCGTCGTCGAGGATCTTCAGCGTCGAGGCCACCACCGGCAGCTTGGCCAGTCCCGGATCGGTGACGAACAGCGGCCGCTTGATGCCGGTCGCCGCCAGCACCTCCGGCAATTCCTTGATGCGCCCCGCGCCGAAGCGGACGGTCGTCGGGTAATTCCATTTGGAAACGAGTTTTGTCATTTGTTGTCTTTCAGAAAATCAGATGGCTTCGCGCAGATGGTATGATTTCGGCCTGGTCAGATTGTCGTAGCCGGTGGCCGACAGTGCCGCGCCCTTGCCGGTGTCCTTGACGCCGGTCCAGACCAGCGCCGGGTCGAGATAGTCGCAGCGGTTCATGAACACGGTGCCGGTCTCGACGCGATCGCCGATCGCCGCCGCATGGTCGGTGTCGCGCGTCCAGATCGAGGCCGTCAGCCCATAGGGGCTGTCGTTCATCAGCGCGATCGCTTCCTCGTCGTTGCGCACCTTCATGATGCCGACGATCGGGCCAAAGCTTTCCTCGCGCATGACGCTCATCTGGTGGTCGACCTGGGTCAGCACTTCCGGCGCCAGATAGGGCGAACCTTGCCTGTCGTTGGCCACCTTCATATTGATATGCGCCCTGGCGCCTTTGCGCAGCGCCTCGGCCTTCTGCTCGCGGATCAGGTCGGCGAAGCGCGCCTGCGCCATCGGCCCCATGGTGGTCGCCTGGTCGAGTGGATTGCCGACGACGTAGTTCCTGGTCTCGGCAATGAAGCCTTCGACGAATTCGTCGTAGACCTTCTCGTGGACATAGACGCGCTCGATGCCGCAGCAGCACTGGCCGGAATTGAAGAAGGCGCCGTCGACCAGATTGGCAACGGCATGGTCCATCTTGGCGTCGGGCAGCACATAGGCGGGATCCTTGCCGCCGAGTTCGAGGCCAAGCGTCATGAAGGTGCCCGCCGCCGCCTTTTCGATGGCGCGGCCGCCGGCGACCGAGCCGGTGAAGTTGACATGGTCGATCTTGCCGGAGCCGAGCAGCCTTTCGGTCTGCGCGTGGTTCATGACGAGGTTCTGGAACAGCCCCTTGGGCAGGCCGACCTCATCGAACGCCTGCTGAAACCGTTCGCCGACCAACAATGTCTGCGCCGCGTGCTTGAGGATGACGGCGCTGCCCGCCATCAGCGCCGGCACGATGGTGTTGACGGCAGTGAGATAGGGATAGTTCCACGGTGCGATCACCATGACCACGCCGAGTGGCACCTTCTTCACATAACGACGAAAGCCGTCCTTCGGGTTGGAAGCCATGACCGGCTTCAGTGCCGCCTCGGCGATCTCGACCATGTAGCTGACGCGTTCCCTGACGCCGCCGAACTCGCCGCCATAGCGCACCGGCCTGCCCATCTGCCAGGCGATCTCCGGCACGATCTCGTCGGTCATGGCGACCAGCGCTTCCAGCATGGCAAGCATGTACTTGCCGCGCTCGACGACTGGCGTCTGCGCCCACTTCTCCTGCGCCGCCTTGGCACGTTCGACCGCGGCACCGATCGCCTGATCCGTCGCCAGAGGCCGTTCGGCATAGATCGAACCGTCGACGGGGGATTTTATTTTCACGGTTTCCAAAGAGGTCTCCAAATCAACAAGGAATTGTTTTGACATAGCCGGCCGCGCCATAGGCAAGGATTGCGCGATCGCGGGTGATGATCTCGAGGTTTTTCGAACGCGCCGTGGCTATGATGATCCGATCCGTCGGATCATTGTGAACGACGCCGGGCAGGAACGAAGACTCGACCAAAAGCTCACTGTCGATCCCCTCGACGCTCGCTGCCCCGGTCTGCACGAACCGTTCGAACCATGCGAGCGGCGACTTGATGAATGGCAACCGGCCCTTGGCTACAAGCACGCCGATTTCCCAGGCGGACATCACGGAAACGGCGATCACGCTGCCATTTTTGCGTGCGCTGGTCACCTTCTCGACCGCAGTCCTCGTGACCGGCTGCTCCGTTGACAGCCACAGCATGAAGCATGTGTCGAGCAGAACCCCCTCACTCGTCATAGACATTGCCCCAATCCGGATCGGCGGGCGCGGTATAGTCGACATCCGGAAGCAGAGTGAGCGTCCCGGCCATGCATCCAAACAACGGATCGGCACCCCGAGGCGGCACGATGTACTCTTCCTTGTTGCCGTTCATGTCGTCCACGGAATCCACTTGCCCCTCCTTGAAACCAGACCGGCGATCAGGCTCCGGTGGCCTCGTCGCATCACTGGAACTTCCGAGGTGCACCAATATCTCGCTTTCCTGCCGGTCGAGAATTTCAGCTATCTTGCGTATCTCGTCGACCTGCATGCGCCGCTCGCCGTTCAGTGTCCGCGACAAGGCGCTGTAGTGTATGTTCATGCGGCCGGCCATGCTGCGTACCGTGAGCTTGCGCTCGTTCATTCGACTCATGAACCACGCCTTGTCGACATGGGCTCTACCTTTGGGCAACGCTGCCTCCAGGGTGTTGCGGTGCGATAACCGCAACAATATTGCGTAAAGTGCAACGCCGTCAATACCGCTCGAACCCCCTGTGCAGTTCCCAGTCCGTAATCCGGCGGTCGTACTCGAACTGTTCCCAGTGTGCCGTGTGGACGTAATGTTCCAGCACATCGTCACCGAGCGCCTGCCTCAGCATTTTCGATTCCGCCAGCGTCGCGGTGGCGTCGCGCAATGTCTTTGGAATTTCAGGCAGCTGCGAGGCCTGGTAGGCATCACCGACGAAGGGCTTCTGCAGTTCAAGCTTTTCATCGATGCCGGCAAGCCCGGCCGCGATCAGCGCGGCGAAAGCCAGATAGGGGTTCAAATCGGCGCCGCCGATGCGGCATTCCATACGGATGCCCTTGGTGCCCTCGCCGCAAAGACGGAAACCGGCGGTACGGTTGTCCTCGCTCCACATGATCTTGGTCGGCGCAAAGGTGCCGGCCTGGAAGCGCTTGTAGGAGTTGACGTAGGGCGCCAGGAACCAGGTGAATTCCTTGGCATATTTGAGCTGGCCGGCCGCCCATTGCTGGCCGAGTGTCGACAGCGTCCACTCGGCATTTTTGTCGTAGAATAATGGCGTCTTGCCGTCGGCGCTCCACAGCGAATTATGGATGTGGCTGGAATTGCCGGCGAGCCCGTAATTGTACTTGGCCATGAACGAGATCGCCTTGCCTTCGGACTCGGCGATTTCCTTGGCGCCGTTCTTCAGGATGACGTGGCGGTCGGCCATGTCGAGCGCCTCGGCATAGCGGACATTGATCTCCTCCTGGCCGGGACCCCACTCGCCCTTCGAATTCTCGATCGGGATGCCGGCCGCCTCCATCTCGTTGCGCAGCCGGCGCATGACGCCTTCTTCCTTGGTGGTGATGCCGATCTGGTAGTCGCCGATGTAGGGCGATGCCGTCTCGAGGCCCTGCCAGTGCTTCTTGCGGGCGGAATCGTAGGTTTCGCTGAACAGATAGAATTCGAGCTCGGAAGCGAAATAGCCGATATAGCCGCGATCCTGCAGCCGCTTGACCTGCTTCTTCAGCATGGCGCGCGGCGAATGCGCCAGGTCGTCATGGGTATGGTGGTCGAGCACGTCGCAAATCACCAGCGCCGTCTTCTCCAGCCACGGAACGCGCCGCAGCGTCGCAAGGTCCGGCTTCATGACGAAATCGCCATAACCCTTCGACCAGCTCGCCGCCTTGTAGCCCGGCACCGGTTCCATATCGATGTCGGCGGCCAAGAGATAGTTGCAGCCATGCGTCTCGTCATGCGCGGAATCGACGAAATAGCGGGCCAGGAACCGCTTTCCCGCGAGCCGCCCCTGCATGTCGACGATGCAGGCCAGCACCGTGTCGACCTCGCCGCTGGAGACCGCTTGCTTCAACTGGTCGAACGAGAAATTTCCGGCCATTCCTTTGGTACTCCAGCGCTTGTCGTTTCGGGCTTGTAAAAAGCCACTTTGAAGATGTGGGAAGCTATGGCCGGCAAAGCGCCGGCCATAGTTGGAGGACTTGCCTCAGTGGCCGGTCTCGCCGACGGCCTGTTCCGCAGCCTTGATCGCTGCCTGGCGCGCCGCGATGATGTCGCCGAGCGGCGGGCCCTGGAAGCGGTTGCGCTCGAAGGCAAACCAAACGATCGCCGTCAGGATGAAGAAACCGACGGTGATGTAGAGCGCCCAGTCGTTCGGCGGCTGGATGCCGATGACGAAGATCAGGAGCATCGACAGGATCGAAAGCACGCCGAACAGCATGAAGATGGCGCGCCCCATGTTCCACGGTCCCATCTTGTCCCATTTCGGCGTTCCCCAGGCCAGCATGCCGAGCACGATCGGCACGGTGAAGGAGAGGAACAGGAAGATGACGGTGCACGACACGACGATGGTGTAGGCCGAGGTGCCTGCGACTGAAACCAGCGTCGAGCCCCAGACGAACAGGACGGACAGGATCGACGCCGTCCAGATCGCCGCCACCGGCGTGCGGTAGGTCGGGCTGACCTTGGCCAGCGCCGAGGAACCCGGCAGGCCGCCGTCACGCGAGAAGGCGAAGATCATACGCGAGGCGGAGGTGACGGTGGCGAGGCCGCAAAGCAGCTGTGCCAGGAAGACGACGAGGTAGACGAACTCCTTGATGCCGGGGCTGACGCGCTGGTCGAAGGCCCAGAAGAACACGTTCCAGCCCTGCTTGGCCGCATCGTCCATATTCGGGATCATCAGCACGAAGGCTGCGAGGAAGAGATAGCCGAAGACGGCCGACCAGATCACCGACATGACCATGGCGCGGGGCACGGAGCTCGCCGCCTTGATGGTTTCCTCGGAAGTATGCGCCGACGCGTCGTAGCCGGTGATCGTGTAGATCGGCAGCAGCAGGCCAAGTGCGAACACCCAGGCATTGGATACCGACGGCCAGACACCGGCGCCGGCATCGCCGGAATAATTGTGGAAGGTGAACAGCCGGCTGAAATCCCAGGTTTCGGCCGAGATCAGGCAGACGACCGCGATGAGGATCGAGCCGAAGAAGATGAGGTAGCCCGAGAAGTCGGTCAGCTTGGCGGTCAGCTTGATGCCGAGATGGTTGATCAGTGCCTGGGCGCCGGTGATGACGACCAGGAAGATCATCTGGTTGGTCAGCGTACCCTCGATGCCGAGCGCCGGTCCGAAGGCGCCAAGGAAAAACGTCCAGGTGCCGACATTGATGGCGCCGAGCACGGTGATCAGGCCGAGCAGGTTGAGCCAGGCCGTCACCCAGCCGGTGCCGCGATTGCCGAGGATCGAGCCCCAATGATAGAGGCCGCCGGCGGTCGGGTAGGCCGAGCTGATCTGCGACATCGCTACAGCGAAGGTCAGCGAAACGAAACAGCCGACCAGCCAGCCAATGCCGATACCGATGCCGCCGGAGCCGGAGGTTGCCTGCGCCAGCGAGTTGATGCCGCCGGACAGGATGCAGATGATCGAGAAGGAAACCGCGAAATTCGAAAAGCGACTGAGGCGCCGCTCCAGTTCCTGGGCGTAGCCCATGTTGTGGAGGACCTTTACGTCCTCTGCCTTGTCAACTTCAGTGTAGCCCGGTGCTGCCATTTTTTAGTCCCCTGTTGGTTTCTTAGCTGGCCGATTGAACTGACTTTCCGACTGCGCTTGGTCTGGGACCCTTGGCCGCCTCGGGCTCCAGATTGAGAAAAATACCCGTGAGCAGATCCGCCCATTTCCGCTGCCCGGCTGCGCCGGCGATCTCGTCGTTGCGGATTTCAATCATTGCGCAGGGCAGCCCGCGCGAGCGGGCATGGCGTTCCAGTGTGAAATAGACGCGGTCGGCCGGCGAATAGGGTTCATTGACGCCGACGGCGATGCCCGCAAGCTGCTGGAGCGCCGCGATCAGCGGCGCCGCCAGCCGGCGGTCCTCGTCATGGATGATGCCGATGTGCCAGGGCCGGCTCTTGCCCTTGTACACCGGCGTGAAGGAATGGACGGATACCAGCCGCGTCTCCCGCCCGGCCGCCAGACGCTCGTCGATGATCGTCGCGATCCGGTCGTGGAACGGCCGCCAAGCCAGCGCAATGCGCGCCTGCCGCTCGTCGGCGGAAAGCCCCTGGTTTGCCGGGATCACGGTTTTTTCGCTGGCGCTGACCGTCACTATCAGGTCCGGCGCGTCGAGCGGCCGGTTGCAGTCGATGACGAGCCGCGAGATGCAGGTCTCGACCAGCGTCGCATCGAGCACCTCGGCCATGCGGCGCGCTACCGGCAAGGCGCCGGGATCCCAAGCGATGTGGCGGGAAAGCTCCTCGGCGGCAAGTCCGAGCGTTCCGAATTCAGGCGGCAGGAAATTTGAGGCGTGGTCGCAGGTCAGCACGAAAGGGCTTGATCCGCCGGGGTTCGTCACCCTTACGGTCTCAGGCGATGCAAGGCTGGCGGGCCGTGCTGTCTCCATTGTCTGCTGTCCCCGGGGAGCGCTGTATCGTATGTTACGTATTTTGCCTCATTGCGTCCCTGCGGATGATTTCATACAGTTTGGTCGGCTTTGTCAAACGCGATTTCGATAACGCGGTAACGGCCCGGCCAGGGTGGGGAAAAACATGGTTTCGAGCATTGCCGAACTGATCTCCGACCGCATCGGCACCATGCCGGCCGGCGAGCGACGCGCAGCGCAAACGCTGATCGCCAGCTATCCGCTGATCGGGCTGAAGACGGTCGCCGAATTCTCGGCCACGGCCGGCGTATCGTCGCCGACGATCCTGCGTTTCGTCGCCCGGCTCGGCTTCCAGAACTATCCGGAATTCCAGTCGACGCTGCAAGACGAGTTGGCGGCGCAATTGCAGTCGCCGGCCTCGCGCACGCTCAATCCCTCCTCGCAGGGCAGCAGCGCCGTTTCGCCGATGCTGGAGGCGACGCTCGACAATATGCGCGAGACCTTCCGGCACCTTTCGGACAAGCAGCTTGCCGATATCGTCGCTAAGCTGGCCGACCGGCGCGGCAAGACATTCCTGATCGGCGGCCGCTTCACCGACCCGCTGGCGCGCTACATGGCCGCCCACCTTGCTATCATCCAGCCCAACGTGTTCCATCTCGCCGGCCAGGAAAGCGTCTGGCGTGACCGTCTGATCGACATGGGCAAGCGCGACGTGCTGGTGATCTTCGACATCAGGCGCTACCAGGACAGCCTGATCCGTTTCGCCGAGACCGCCAACCAGCGCGGCGTGCAGATCGTGCTGTTTACCGACCAGTGGCTGTCGCCGATCGCCCGCTTCGCCCGCCACGTCATTGCCGGGCGCACCGCCGTGCCTTCGGCCTGGGACTCATCCGCCGCACTTTTCGTCGTTGCCGAAACGCTGATCGGCGCCGTCACAAGGCAGCTCGAGGCCGACGGCGCCAAACGCATCCGCGAACTGGAAAGCCTGCGGTAGCGCAGCACTTCGGAAAGGGACGCTGCTGGCCGTGCCTAGTCAACCAAAAAACTGACCATCAGGATCAGCAAAAAAATGCCAAAGACAGACGCAAAGACCGCTGCCAGCAGGACCGTGCGTTGTTTCTTACCCATAACTTTCGCCTTGAAAGCATAGTCCACGTCCACGAATACGAACGTCAGTCTCGCCCCACTGCTCGGCCACCTCCCAACTCCTCAAGACCCGCCGGCGGCTTGGGCGGAGGAGTAATGACGACTGGTTCACACGCGAAATGAACAGCTTACCAAGGTGCTCGCTAACGGGGATGGCCGCATCATTCATCCGACCCATGTCACGGCCGAATGACCGCCTTGCCGCTGGCGCCTAACCAATTCAGCCGCAAACCGTGCCATCGCCCCAGTCCGGGTACTTTAGCCGTGGCAAGGATGATCGTAGTTCGGCTAGCCTTGTCTACGTGAAGCCGCTTCTTTGAACCACCAGTCAAAAGCGCGGTGAACTGCGCGGAGGAATTCGATGAGCTATCTGGACGAGCTGTTCTCAGTCGCCGGCAAGACGGCGCTGGTCACCGGCGCCGCGACTGGCATCGGCCGCATGGCGGCGACCGCGCTGGTCAGGGCCGGCGCCTCGGTGATGATTGCCTCGCGCAAGGGCGAGGATTGCGTCAGGGTTGCCGGCGAACTGAACGGGCTTGGCGCCTCCGGCCGGGCTGAGGGTTTCGCCGCCGACGTCTCCAGCGAGGCCGGCATCGCGGCGCTCGTTGCCGAGGTCAGGGTGAGGACCGAGCGGCTGCATATCCTGGTCAACAATGCCGGCATCTCCTGGGGCGCGCCGCTGGAAAGTTTTCCCTACCATGCCTGGGCCAAGGTGTTCGGCGTCAACGTCACCGCGGTCTTCCACCTGACGCGCGAATTGCTGCCTCTGCTCGAGGCCGCCGCCAGCGATGCCGACCCGGCCCGGGTGATCAACCTCGGATCGGTGATGGGCACGCAGCCTTTGGCCGAAGACGCCTACTCCTACTCGGCCTCGAAAGCTGCGGTTCACCACCTGACGCGCATCCTGGCGATCGAGTTCGCCGCCCGCCGCATCACCGTCAACGCCTTTGCGCCTGGCCCTTTCCAGAGCCGGATGACGGCCTTCGCCACTGGCACCGAGGACCAGGCAAGACATGTCGGCAACCACGTTCCGATCGGCCGCATCGGCGCACCGGATGACATTGCCGGCGCAACGCTCTATTTGTGCAGCCGTGCCGGCAGCTATGTCACCGGCGCCATCCTGCCGATCGATGGCGGGCAGTCGGTGCAACACGGGCTGACATTGTTCAAAGAATGAGACGCACGCCGTCCGGCGAGTGAAATGCCCGGGGGTGAAGATGGAGGACATCAGCGTGGAACCTATCAGTCTCGATGTGCTTCTGGCCAACGTCGGCAAGGAAGTCGGCGTGTCGCCATGGCGTGTCGTCACCCAGCGCATGATCGACCAGTTCGCCGATGCCACCGACGACCATCAGTTCATCCATTGCGATCCGGAACGCGCCAGCCGCGAGACGCCGTTCGGTGGCACCATCGCGCACGGCTTCCTGTCGCTTTCGCTGTTGTCGGCGATGACCTTCGAAACCATGCCGCCGCTCGAAAACAGCAAGATGGGCGTCAATCACGGCTTCGATTCGCTGCGCTTCCTGGCGCCGGTGAAGACCGGCTCGCGCATCCGCACCCGCTTCGTGCTGGCCGACGTCAAGGTCAGGCCGTCGGGCTGGGTGCAGACTGCCCACGACGTGACGATCGAGATCGAGGGCTCGAAAAAACCGGCGCTGACTGCGCGCTGGCTGACGCTGACGCTGATCGAACGCCAGCCGGAAGCGGTTTGACTGTTCGTCAGGCAGAGAAGCCCAAATCTATCTGTGCCAAATCTATTTGGCTTCGGCCGCGACGTACTTCATGTGACGACTGACCTGCAGCGCAATGTTGCCGGGCTATATCGTTTTGTGACAGTCAAGCTTCTGCTTCGTGCCACCCTTGCCCGACGCCGTACAGCGTATATATGCTGCATCCAGCCATCAGTCATAAGGCAGTAGAAAGTTGCAGCTAAGCGTCCAGGAGCGCCGCGAAAAACAAAAGGCCGAACTGCGTTCCGAACTTGTCGATGCCGCGCACAAGCTTGTCCAGGAAGAAGGCTATGACGGCCTCACCATCCGTAAGCTCGCCAAGCGCGTCGGCTATGCGCCGATGTCGGTCTATTCCTATTTCGCCGACAAGCAGGACATCCTGTTCGCCTTAGCCGAGGACGCGTTCGAGACCTTGGCCAGGCGCATCGCAAATCATACGGCCGACGACCCGATCGAGGCGCTCAAGGCCGTGCTGGTCGAATACGCCGCCTTCGGGCTGGAAAATCCCAACGAGTACCGCACCGTCTTCATGACCGAAAAAGTCAGGCCGCCAGCCGGCAAGACCTTCGCCGAAATGGAGAGCGGCAACCCGGCGATGAAAGTGCTGATCGAGAGGGTCGAAGCCTGCGTTGCCGCGGGCAGGCTCAGAGGCGATCCACGCGCCATCGCCACCATGCTGTGGGCAGTTGGCCACGGCGCCATCTCGTTGTTGATCACCTTCCCGTTCTACCCGTTCGGCGACCAGACGACGTTCATCACACGGATCGGCGACATCATGCTTGAAGCCATCGCCGCGCACCAGATCGCGCCGCTCACGCCGCCGGTCAATTGCTGAAGAGCGGCCCTTCTCCCGATCTGTAGGATCTTCTCCGAACGATCCGCGCTCCGGCACCGAGCGTTCGGCAATTCCTGCGCTCAACTTCTCTGTACATGTACGATTTTGCTTGAACCTCCGTAAGTCATAGCCGTATCTGTACGCAATACCGTACATGTACAAGTCGAATAACTGGAACCGGAGACTGACCATGAAGAAGGCAATCCTCACGCTCGCCGCCCTGCTGGCGCTCTCTGGCGCCGCATTTGCCGGCAGCAGTCAGCCAGCCAAGCAAGAAGGGGCCTGCGTCGACACCAAGACCGATGTGAAGCTCGATTGCGCGCCGACCGGATCGCTTGAAAAGGCGGATGCCGCGACCCACAAGGCCGGCAGCAAAGGCCCGAGGCTCGGCATCGGCATCGACCCGTGGATCGTGCCAAGCAGCTTCTGAGGACTTCGAGCCATCGGCGAAACTGCCAATCTCCCCCCTTGCGGGGGAGATCGCCCTCGTTCGGGCTTTCGCCAATCATCGACGCTGGAACGCAAAACCGCGCAAACCTGAAGGGTTGCCCTCGCCAACCGAACCGGCCCCGCCGGGCCGATAGAAATTATCTCTTGCGCTTCTGTCCTGCCACGCTTTTGGGCTTGCCAGGTCTTGCCGGTGCGCCGGGAATGGCCGTTCCGGTGATCGACACCGGATCGCTGGCCGGGAATGTATCCTCGAGGCCTTCCTCGAGTTCCTCTTCAATATCCGTCTCAGTGCGCTGCTCGTTTTCGAAAGAGCGCACAGCCGGCGTCTTGGCCGGCGACTTCGGCGCGGAGTTCGACGGCATTTGCATTCTCCCTCGGCTCGCTGTCGCAGAACGGTCGGGCGCGGCGAACATGCCTATGCTGCCGCGTCGCGCGCTGCCTCCGACAGAAACGTAAAGACATAATCGGAAAAGGAACGCCAGCATTCGACGCGGAACGTGTCGGCCGCGGTGCGCAGCAGCACGATTTCGACCTTGCCGAGAATGGTACGCGACGCCGCCCCGACCGGAAAGGCGTCGAGCGACAAATCCTGCGGGCAGCCGGCATTGACCGTCGCCGCGGCAGCCGGACCGGTAACGGATATGGCGACGTTGCGGTGCGAGATGCCGACCGCCGAATGCAGCGCGGGAATGCTGGCGCAATCGGCGAGCGGATCTTTTCCGCTCTCGTCGATGACCAGCCATTCGTCCGGCCCCAGCCACAAGGCCGTGCGTCCGGCCTTTGCCGCCGAGGTTTTCGGCCTTTGCGGCAGGACGACGCCGAGCGCTTTCGAAAGTGCCGCGATCGAGGCGTCCGGCGCGCGCAGCGATATGCGCTCGGCCGGCGGTAGTACGGCAAGTGTGACGCCGGTGGCGGAAAGCGACTGGCTGGCCAGAGCCGGACGGCGTTCGACCGACGGCCCGGCGGCGGCGGTTTTCAAAGCGGCCTTAGCCATTGAGGCGCTCTCCCTTCTCGTCGAAGAACACCATACCGGTGACCTCCACCTCGATCACCCCGTTCGGCATCGGCACATAGAGCGTCTCGCCCATGCGATCGCGGCCGCCGGCGACCAGCCCCAGCGCGATCGAGCGGCCGCAATTTTGCGACCAATAGCTTGAGGTGACATGGCCGATCATCTTCATCGGGATTGCCTGCTTCGGGTCAGCGACGATCTGCGCGCCCTCCTCCAGCACCACCTTGGGATCCCTGGTCTTCAGGCCGACAAGCTGCTTGCGGCCCTTGGCGACCAAGTCCGGCCGCGCCATGCCGCGAATGCCGACGAAGTCGGTCTTCTTCTTGCCGACCGCCCAGTCGAGCCCGGCGTCGTTCGGCGTTACCGTGCCGTCGGTATCCTGGCCGACGATGATGTAGCCCTTTTCGGCGCGCAGCACATGCATCGACTCGGTGCCGTAGGCACAGGCGCCGTGTTTCTGGCCCTCGGCCCATAGCGCTTCCCAGACCGCCTCGCCGTAATCGGCCGGCACGTTGACCTCGAAGCCGCGCTCGCCGCTGAACGACATGCGAAACAGCCTGGTCGGGACGCCGCAGATCTGGCCTTCGCGCACCGACATATGCGGCAGCGCCTCATCCGACATGTCGATGCCCTCGACCAGCGGCGCGATGATGTCGCGAGACTTGGGCCCCTGCACGGCGATGACCGCCCACTGCTCGGTGATCGAGGTCAGCCAAACGTTGAGATGCGGGAACTCGGTCTGGAGATAGTCTTCCATATGGTTCATGACGCGCGGCGCGCCGCCGGTCGTCGTCGTCACATGGAAACGGTCGGGTGCAAGCCTGCCGACGACACCGTCGTCATAGATGAAGCCGTCCTCGCGCAGCATGATGCCGTAGCGGCAGCGGCCGGGCTCGAGCTTCTCCCATGGATTGGTGTAGAGCAGTTCCATGAATTTGGCCGCATCCGGCCCGACCACCTCGATCTTGCCCAGCGTCGAGGCGTCAAACAGGCCGGCCGTCTTGCGCACCGTGACGCATTCGCGGTCGACGGCCGCATGTATGTCCTCGCCTGGCTTCGGGAAATACCAGGCGCGCTTCCACTGGCCGACATCCTCGAACATCGCGCCTTGACGCTCTGCCCAGGGATGGATCGCCGTCTTGCGGGTCGGGTCGAACAGGGGACCCCGCGCGTGCCCGACGATCGAGCCGAACGTCACCGGCGTATACGGCGCGCGGAACGTCGTCAGCCCGACCTGCGGGATCGGCTTGCCCAGCGTCTCGGCGGCAATCGCCAGGCCGTGCATGTTGGAGGTCTTGCCCTGATCGGTCGCCATGCCGTTGGTGGTGAAGCGCTTGACGTGCTCGATCGAGCGCATGCCTTCATGCACCGCCTGGCGAATGTCCTTGGCGGTGACGTCGTTCTGGAAATCGACGAACGCCTTTACCGTCGTATCCGCCCCGGCGCCGGGCGCCGCACCCAGCATGCCGCGCGACCAGCTCTCGCCGGCATCGACCTTCGGCTTGGTGCCCCTGGCCGGCTTGCTGCCGGCGTCCTTGGCCGCCTTGGTGCCCGCAGCATAGGCCTCGTCGATCGTCGCCGACAGCCCGTCGGTGCCGTTGCAGGCGCCGACCGAGACGCAGTCCTGCGCATAAATTCCGGGCACGAAGCGCTTGGTCTCGTCATTGAAGGCGACCTTGCCGCGCGATTGCGAGAACAGATGCACCGACGGTGTCCAGCCGGCCGACATCAAGATCGCGTCAACCGGCATGGTGCGTTCGCCGCCGCCATTCTTCGGCTGCACGGTCATCGACGACACCCGCAGCTTGCCGCCGGCGCGGATCACGGCGCGGCCGAAATTGACCTCTATGCCGAGCGCCCTCGCCTCGTCGATCACCGGCCCGGCCGGGTTGTCGCGCAGATCGACGATCGCCGCCACGTTGATGCCGGCCTTCTTCAGGTCGATCGCCGCCGCATAGGCGGAATCGTTTGCCGTATAGACGCCAACATTCCTGCCGACGGCGACGCCGTAATGGTTGAGATAGGTGCGCGCCGCCGACGCCAGCATGATGCCGGGGCGGTCGTTGTCGGCAAACACCATGTGGCGCTCGATGGCGCCGGTCGCCAGCACCAAGCGTTTGGCGCGAACCTGCCACAGCCGCTCGCGCGGCAGGTCGCGGTCGGGGCTCTGCAGATGGTCGCTGACGCGCTCGACCAGCCCGACGAAATTCTGCGCGTAATAGCCGAAGGCCGTGGTGCGCGGCAGCACGCGGACATTGTCCATCGCGCTCAACTTGGCGACGGCGGATTGCGCCCAGGAAAAGCCGTCCTGGCCTTCAATCTTCGCGCCGCTCTCGAAGCACAGGCTGCCGCCGAATTTCACCTGCTCGTCGGCAAGGATGACGCGCGCGCCGGTCTCGGCCGCAGCCAATGCCGCGGCGATGCCCGCGGCACCGCCGCCAAGCACCAGCACCTCGCAATGGGCGAAGCGCGCCGAATAGTGGTCGGGGTCCGGCTGGTCGGGGGCGACGCCGAGACCGGCGGCGGCCCGGATCTTGGGCTCGTAGAGGTTTTTCCACGCCGCCTTCGGCCACATGAAGGTCTTGTAGTAGAAGCCGGCCGAAAGCATCGGCGAGGCAATGCTGCTGACCGCACCGATGTCGAAGGCCAGCGACGGCCAGCGGTTCTGCGACTGTGCGGTCAGCCCGTCATAGAGCTCCTGTACGGTGGCGCGGACGTTCGGCGTCCTGCGTGCCGCGTCGCGCTTGATCTCGACCAGCGCATTCGGCTCTTCGGCGCCGGCCGACAGGAAGCCGCGCGGCCGGTGGTACTTGAACGAGCGGCCGACGAGATGGACGCCATTGGCAAGCAGCGCCGAGGCCAGCGTGTCGCCCTCGATGCCGGTATAGGGGCGGCCGTCGAAGCTGAAGCCGGCTATCTTTGCCTGTTTGAGCCGCCCGGCGCCGGCAATGCGGAACGTGGCGCTCATTTGGCGGCTCCCGGCAGCTTCGTGGGCTTCGGCTCACCGGCCTTGTAGGTCATCAGGAACCTGTCGCTGACGGTGTCGCGCACGGCATTGAAGAACCGCGCACAGCCATGCATGTGCCGCCAGCGCTCATAGATGATCCCCTTGGGATTGGAGCGGATGAAAAAGAACTTTTCGAAGTCGTCGTCACTCTCGCCGGCGATGTTCGGGGAACGCGCAATATGCGCCTCGCCGGCGTTGCGGAATTCGAGCTCCGGACGCTCTTCCTCGCAATAGGGGCAGCGGATGAGAAGCATCAATCGACTTTCTTGGTTTTAATTGACTCACCATGCGGAAAGGCGTCATCCTTGCCACGTTTTGTCACAACATTTTTTTCGTCAGGACCGTCTTCGAGGAGTAGCCCTACTGACCGCAATTTCTCTCTGGCTCGATCGACGCCCACCTGCTTTCGCGGCCCAAAGAACCTAGGCCTTGGATAGGTGTCGTTCAGAAACATGTCCGCGAAGAATTTCGGTAGGCTAAACGCAACCACGCAGCCAAAGGTACGTAGTCCGATCACTGCAAACATTGCCCCCATCACAGGATCGACCGCATTTGCCTCGTATCCAATTCGAACCAAAATCTCCCGAAGCACCAACAGCGCGAACAGCACCGTGACCCCAACGAGGGCCAATCCGAAAAGCAAGGTGTGAGTCTTGCGCGTCATTGCGGTGCTCAGTGCGCCACCGCTGCCGCCGCCGCCTCATCGATCAGCCGGCCGGTGCGGAAGCGCTCTATGGTGAAAGGTGCGTTGATCGGGTGCGGATCGTCCCTGGCGATCGTATGGGCAAAGACATGGCCCGAACCCGGCGTCGCCTTGAAGCCGCCCGTACCCCAGCCGCAATTGACATAGAGGCCGGGCACCGGCGTCTTGGCCAGGATTGGCGAACGGTCCGGCGTCACGTCGACGATGCCGCCCCACGAACGCAGCATCTTCATGCGCGTGAAGATCGGGAACATCTCGCATATGGCGTCGAGCGTATGCTGCAATATGTGCAACCCACCGGTCTGCGAATAGGAGACATACTGGTCGGTGCCGGCGCCGATGACCAGCTCGCCCTTGTCGGACTGCGAGATATAGGCATGCACGGTGTTCGACATCACCACGCAGGGCACCACTGGCTTGACCGGCTCCGACACCAGTGCCTGCAACGGATAGCTTTCCAGCGGCATGCGCACGCCGGCCATGTTCATGATCACCGAGGAGTGCCCGGCGGCGACCACGCCGACCTTCTTGGCGCCGATGAAGCCGCGCGTCGTCTCGACGCCGGTGACCGCGCCGTTCGGCGCCCGCTTGACACCCGTGACCTCGCAATTCTGGATGATGTGGACGCCACGCGCCGAAGCGCCGCGCGCATAGCCCCAGGCGACGGCATCGTGGCGCGCCGTGCCGCCGCGGCGCTGCAGGGCAGCACCCATCACCGGGTAGCGAGCATCGCGCGAAATGTTGAGCGGCGGGCAGAATTCCTTGGCCTGCTCCGGCGTCAGCCATTCATTGTCGATGCCGTTCAGCCGGTTGGCGTGGACGTGCCGCTTCAGCACCTGGATGTCGTGGATGTTGTGGGCGAGCATCATGACGCCGCGCGGCGAATACATGACGTTGTAGTTGAGCTCCTGGCTGAGCCCGTCCCACAGCTTCAGCGCATGGTCGTAGATGCCGGCGCTCTCGTCGTAGAGATAGTTCGAGCGGATGATGGTGGTGTTGCGGCCGGTATTGCCGCCGCCGAGCCAGCCTTTTTCCAAAACCGCGACATTGCTGATGCCGTGCACCGTGGCGAGATAATAGGCGGTGGCCAGGCCGTGGCCGCCGGCGCCGACGATGACGACGTCATACTCCTTTTTCGGCTCCGGCGAGGACCACTGTTCCTCCCAGCCTCTATGACCGCGCATGGCCTCGCGGGCGATGGCGAATACCGAGTATTTCTTCAACGTTGCAGGCCTCGCAAATGGCGGCCGGGCAGATCAGCCAACCCCGGCGCGCGAGCTGTATCACTAGCGAAACCGCACTGCCAGCCTTGCACTGTTTGCGACGGCGCTTGCCGTTTTGCGCCGTGGTGAAAAAGAGGCATGCGACGTGATGGGCGATCAAACCACATCCGAAGCACCTCGCAGGTATCGGGTGGTTCGCACCGTCCCGATTTGCGACCAAGCATCCCGATTGCCGGCAAGGGCCGGCGCGAAAAAAGGATGCAAAAAAATGCCCGCACTTGCAAACAAAGTTGCCATCGTCACCGGCGCCAGCTCCGGCATCGGCCGCGCCACGGCCAAGGTGTTTGCGGAGGAAGGCGCCAAGGTGGTCGTCGCAGCCCGCCGCCAGGCGGAGCTCGATGCACTGGTTGCCGAAATCGAAGACGCCGACGGCACCGCCATCGCTCTTCCCGGTGACGTACGCGACGAAGCCTACGCCAAAGCCCTCGTCGACCTGGCGGTCGGGAAATTCGGCGGGCTCGACATCGCCTTCAACAATGCCGGCTCGGTCGGTAGGATGGGGCCGGTTTCGGAGCTGTCGCTGGAGGGCTGGCGCGAGACGCTCGATACCAATCTGACCAGCGCCTTTCTCGGCGCGAAATACCAAGTGCCGGCGATGATCGATCGCGGCGGCGGCTCGCTTATCTTCACCTCCACCTTCGTCGGCTACACGGTCGGCATGCCCGGCATGACCAGCTACGCGGCGAGCAAGGCCGGACTGATCGGATTGACGCAGGTGCTGGCGGCCGAATTTGGCGCCAAGGGCATTCGAGTCAACGCGCTGCTGCCGGGCGGCACCGACACGCCCTCGGCAACGTTCAAGACACCTGAATCGCGAGCCTTCGTCGAAAACCTGCATGCCTTGAAGCGCGTCGCCGAGCCTGAGGAGATCGCCCGCTCGGCGCTTTACCTGGCTTCCGATGCATCGAGCTTCACCACCGGCACGGCACTGTTCGCCGATGGCGGCGTCTCGATCACCCGGACGTGAAGCGTTTCGCGGTTGGCGCATCGGCGCGCAAGCCAACGTCAGAAAAACCGGTCTTGCTTTTTCCGGCGATTTGACGATTTCGTCTTCTCCTCAAAGACGGATTGGAAACATGCTGCTGATCAGAACCTATATCGCTGCAAGCGCAATCGAAGGCGTCGGCGTGTTCGCCGCCGAGCCGGTCCGCAAAGGCGCGCAGATCTGGCGTCTCGATCCGGACTTTGACCGGCTGATCCCGGTGGAAAGATACGAGACGGCGCCGCCGCACCTCAAGGAATTGCTCGACAGATATGCCTATCCCAGTCCGGATCGGCCGGGCTTCATGGTCTATGAGGTCGACAATGGCCGCTTCATGAACCACGCCGACGAGCCGAACACCGACTTTTCGCAATATGGCGGGGCCACCGCGACCCGCGACATCGCCGCCGGCGAGGAGATAACCTGCGACTACGGCGAGTTCTTCGAGGGTTTCGAGCAGCTCCACCTGGCTACGGTGTAGCGGCGCCTATCTGGCCCAAGGCGAATTTTGTTCTTGCTTTGTGCCGGCAGCTATGCTACTAATTTCTGTATGGTGCTGATTCACACCGAAGACCCGCCGCCGAGGCGGGTTTTTCGTTTCGGGATCGGCACCGCCTCTCAATCGGCTGTGGACAGCGCCCCTTGATTCTGCTATCAGCCGCCCCAATTCGTGGTGTAACGCGCCGCGGAGGCTTGTGGCTATGGCCGCTTGCCTGTTGATTTCAAACCGAAAGACAGGATTGCACGTGCAGGTACTCGTCCGCGACAACAATGTTGATCAGGCGCTTCGCGCGCTCAAGAAAAAGATGCAGCGCGAAGGCATCTTCCGCGAAATGAAGATGCGCGGACATTACGAGAAGCCGTCCGAGAAGCGCGCCCGTGAAAAGGCGGAAGCCGTGCGGCGCGCCCGCAAGCTGGCCCGCAAGCGCGCCCAGCGCGAAGGCCTGCTGCCGATGACGCCACGTCCGGTCGCGGCCGGTGCTGCCGGTGCCGGTGCTCCGCGTCCGCCGCGGTTCTGACGTCAATTTTTCGTCCTTTTCCAAGGATATCCAAGGTGGCGCGATGCGGAATCGCCGCCACCTTTTTGTTGTGAGTTCGACCCGGTCCGAGAGGACCGGTTGGGAGAGATGCCGGTTCGGAGGGGGAACGGACCAGACGGCGCAGTAAGGACAGGGCAGATATGGACGCAATCACCGTAGAGCGCAGAACCGCGTGGCGCGGCCTCGCCCTGACGGCAGCCCTGCTTTCCGGGATGGCGCTTGCCGGCTGCCAGAGCGTTCCGACCGGCGAGTTCAACAACATCGACAAGGCGCAAGCCTCGAGCGAGAACATCTCCTCGCTGTCGGCGGTGATCCAGCGCAACCCTCAGGATCCGGAAGCCTACAATGTGCGCGGCTCGGCCTATGGCCGCGGCGGCCAGTACCAGGCGGCGCTGAAGGACTTCGACACCGCCATCCAGCTCAATCCGAATTTCTACCAGGCCTATTCGAACCGGGCGCTCATCCAGCGCTTCCTCGGTGACCAGGCAAGCGCGCTGGCCGACTACAACCGCTCGATCCAGATCAATTCCAATTATGACGCCGCCTATATCGGCCGCGGCAATCTCTACCGCAGGGCGGGCCGGGTCCAGGAAGCCTTCAACGATTTCCAGAAGGCCATTCAGCTCGACACGACCGACGCGCGCGCCTATCACAATCGCGGCCTGATCTACCAGAGTCAGGGCCAGCACGCCTTTGCTATCGAGGACTTCTCGACTGCCATTTCGCTGGCGCCGGACGCCTCCGAGCCTTACAACGGACGCGGCCTCTCCTACCTTGCCATGAACGACGAGGACAATGCCTTCGCCGACTTCAATATGGCCATCAAGCTCGACGGCAAGAACGCCGAGGCGTGGTCCAACCAGGCGCTGATCTACGAGCGGCGCGGCGACAAGGTCAGGGCCGCGAAATCCTACCGCGAGGCCGTGCACCTCAATCCGACCTACCAGCCGGCCAAGGACGGCCTGGCCCGCACCAGCGCCGGCTGATCGGGCCGGTTTATCGGGCGGCCCTTTCCACACCCCGACAACCCTGCGTTTATCCTTACCTTGCTGGCGCCAAGTTTTCGGCGGAACGCTCGGCGTGCTCAGCCGTTTGTACAAAGCCATTTGGAAAGGACCCTGCCATGATCAAGAAACTCGCCTGTGCCGCCGCTCTCGCGACGACCGCCGTTGTCGCTCCCGCCAGCGCCAGCAAGCTCCAGCTCGGTGTGCTCGACTGCACCATCGACGGCGGCACGGCCTATCTCGTCACCTCCAACAAGGGTGTTTCATGTGTCTTTCGTCCGCATCGTGGCGGCCCCTCCGAAGTCTATACCGGGGTGATTTCCAAGCTCGGCGTCGATGTCGGCCGGACGCATCAGGGCCAGCTGGTCTGGGCGGTTCTGGCGGCGACCCGCAACCACGATGAAGGCGACCTTGCCGGCAGCTACTATGGCGTGAATGCCGAGGCCAGCGTGGTCACCGGTGGCGGCGCCAATCTCCTGGTCGGCGGCCTCGACAGCGCCTTTTCGCTGCAGCCGCTCAGCGTCCAGGCACAGACCGGCGTCAACCTGGCGGTCGCCGTCACGTCGCTGGACCTGATCCACTCGTTCAAATAGCGGCGTAGCGCGGCTCCCGAGCGGCGGGGCAGCGTAGGTGTCGACCTGCGAATAGCTGCCGAAAGTTCATGGATTCCGGCAGGCCCACTCCGCAGAGAATGGGCCGCCCTGATGTTCAAAGTTGCAGCGCTCCAAGGTAACGGCATGGATCCCAGGATCCATGCAGTTACTGTGACCGAAGATTGCGACGATCCAATTTTGCTTGTCTTCGGTCCAACCAGAAATCTCAACGCCTCGTGATTGTCCCCCATCGCACAAATTTGACATCCGCCCCACCAACGGCGATCAAAACCGCTTGATCTCAACTACGGTTGAGGTTCTAGAAGTCCTCCCCATACTGCGGCATGCGCTCATTTGGATGTGAAGAACGCTCGAATCCTTTAGACCAGCGTCTAAGAAAGCTTGGGGGACTGGATGATCAAAACAAGCACAAACAGGGTCGATTGGCGCGCGCTGTGGGCGAGCGGCGACCTCGCGCGCTTCTGCTTTATCAGCCTCGGCATCCTGCTGCACGCTACCAACGAAACCATGGTGGCAACGGTCATGCCGGCCATGGTCGGCGATCTCGCCGGCGTGCAGCTGGTCGGCTGGTCGCTGGCGATCTACGAGCTCGGCGCCATCGTTGCCGGTGCGGCCGCCGGACGGCTGGTGAGCTATGTCGCGCTGCGCACCAACATGATGGTCGCAGCAATGCTCTATGCCGCCGGCGCGCTGGTCTGCGCCACCGCGCCTTCGATGCCGCTGTTCCTCTGCGGCCGCCTGATCGAAGGGCTCGGCGGTGGCGCGCTGGTGTCGCTGGCCTTCGTCTCGGTCGAGCGGCTGTTTGCCCGCGCGATCTGGCCGCAGCTTTTCGGCGTCATGTCGGCGATCTGGGGTGTCGCCGCCTTCAGCGGGCCGGTGCTCGGCGCGGTCATGACCGAATTGCTGTCCTGGCGCTGGGCCTTCGGCGTCTTCACCCTCGGCGGCACGGCCATGGCGCTGGCAAGCTTCCTCGTGCTCGATACACCTGAAGCAACAAGGCCGCAGGCGACCGGCGGCTCGGCGCCGCCCTTCCCCTTTGCAGCACTTGGCTGCCTTGCCGTCAGCGTCGTGCTGATCGCCACCGCCGGCGTCGACATCGCCCTGCTGCGCTCGTCGCTGCTGCTCACCCTCGGCCTGATCGGCCTGGCGCTGTTTATCTATATCGACGCACTGAAGCCGCGCTCGCGCCTGTTCCCGTCGCGGCTGTTTTCATGGCGCTCGCCGGTCGGCGCGGGCATGACCATGGTTGCGGCGTTCTCGATGGCGACCTGTTCGTTCGCGGTCTACGGACCGCTGCTCCTGACCAGCCTGCACGGTATTCCGATCCTCACCACCGGCTACATCATCGCCGCCGAATCGATCGCCTGGTCGATCCTGTCGATCCTCGTCGCCAATGCGCCGCCGGAGCGCGAACGGCTGACTATCGTCGGCGGCGCGCTGATGATCGCCACTGGCGTCGCCGGTTTCGCCTATACGGTGCCGGCGGGCTCGATCCCGTTGATCCTGCTTTGCGCCTTGCTGCAAGGCGGCGGTTTCGGCATTGCCTGGCCGTTCGTCACGCGTGTCGTCGTGGCATCGGCGCGGGAAGGCGAGCAGACAATCGCCTCGGCCGCTGTGCCGACCATGCAGCGCATCGGTTATGCCGTGGGTGCGGCACTGACGGGCATCGTCGCCAACGCCAGCGGCTTTTCCGAAGGCCTGAACCGCGAGGCCGCGGCAAATGTTGCTACCTGGCTGTTCCTCGCGTTCGTGCCACTCGGCATCCTGGGATGCCTCGCCGCCTTGCGGATTTCGGGGGCGAGCGACACGAAGCCGGCGAAGCTGCCAATCTCCGTGGGGGAGATTGACTAAACCACCACCGTCTTCAGCCGGCCGGCGATCAGTGCGGCGAGCCGCGTCGCCACCTCGTCCTTGCTCATCTCCGGCCATTCCTCGACGCCGGCCTTCGAGACGATCCGCACCTTGTTGCGGTCGCCGCCCATCACGCCCGGAGAACCGCCTTCATGCGAGACGTCATTGGCAACGATAAGATCGGCACCCTTTTTCGTAAGCTTGGCCTGGGCGTTCCTGACCAGGTCCTGCGTCTCCGCGGCGAAACCGACCACCAGCATCGGCCGCTTTTTGTGATGCCCGACACCGGCAAGAATATCGGGATTTTCCACCATTTGCAGCGCCGGAGGTCCCTCGCCCGCCACCTTCTTGATCTTTTCCCCGGCCGAACTTTGAGTACGCCAGTCGGCAACAGCCGCGACGAACACTGCCGCGTCGGCCGGCAGCAGCTGCTCGACCGCGTCCTTCATCTCGACGGCGGTTTCGACGTGCAGCGTGGCGACGCCGGCCGGATCGGCAATGCCGACCGGACCGGAGACGAGACGCACGTCGGCGCCGAGCCTGGCCAGCGCCGCCGCGATGGCGTGACCCTGCTTGCCCGACGAGCGGTTGGCGATGTAGCGCACCGGATCGATCGGTTCATGCGTCGGTCCGGAAGTGACGATGATCTTTCTTCCCGCCAGGGGCTTTGGCCGGCTGTCCAGCAGCGCCTCGACCGCGGTGACAATCTCCAGCGGCTCGGCCATGCGGCCCTCGCCCGCCTCGTTGCTTTCGGCCATCTCGCCTTTCGCCGGGCCGACGAATGCGACGCCGTCCTTACCCAGCGTCGCACGGTTGCGGCGGACCGCCGGGTGTGTCCACATTTTCGGATTCATCGCCGGCGCCATCAACACCTGCTTGTCGGTGGCGATGAGCACCGTCGAGGCAAGGTCGTTGGCGTGGCCGTTGGCGAGCTTTGCCATCAGGTCGGCGGTGGCCGGCGCCACGACCACAAGGTCGGCCTCGCGCGACAGCCTGATGTGGCCGATGTCGTGCTCGTCCTGCCGGTCGAACAGCTCGGTGAAGACGTGGTCGGCGGACAGTGCTCCGGCCGCCAGCGCGGTGACGAATTCCTGCGCCGCGGCTGTCATCACCACGCGCACCGAAGCACCGCGCTCGCGCAGCCGGCGGATCAGGTCGAGCGCCTTGTAGGCAGCGATGCCTCCGCCGATGATCAGCAGGATGCGCTTGCCGGAGAGGACACCTCGCACGACCTGGCTGGGGACCGCGACCACCGGAGCTGCAGGATTCTGCAAGCTTGTCAGTTCGCGCAACGTTTTCTCGATCTGGTCGATGCGGTCGGACGAACCGAGTTGACCTTCGACCGCTGCGCGGATCATGACCCGCGCCTGGTCTTCCATTGACCGGCCATTCTCTGCAGCCAATCGGCGCAGCATATCCTTGACCTCGTCATCAAGGTTGCGGATCGTGATGCTGGCCATGTGATTGCACGTTATCCAAAATCGCCGAAGGCAATGATAGCAATGCAATCAATCGACAACAAGGCGTTAAAGCAGCTTCCAGGCGATGTACACCAGCGTCAATGCGATTACCCACAGCGCCAGCCGGCCGGAGCGGGTGTAGCGCGCCTCGGCCTTGCCGATCGCGTGCGCGGTCCTTTCGTCGAAGCGCAGGCCGTGTTCGGCCATCAGGTCGATCTCACGCGACAGCCGCTCGGTGCGGGCGGCGAGGTCCGGCGCCTGGCGGGCCAGCGCCAGCAGCGCGTTGGCGCCGTCGCGCGCATCGGCCAGCAAAGCGCGCGGGCCGAGATTGCGCGCAATCCAGCCGCTGACCACAGGTTCCGACGTCTTCCACATGTTGAAGGCCGGGTCGAGGGTGCGGGCGACGCCCTCGACAACGACCATGGTCTTCTGCAGCAGCACCAGCTCGGATCGCGTCGCCATGTCGAAGAGGTCGGTCACCTCGAACAGCAGCGTCAGCAGCTTGGCCATCGAGATGGTCTCGGCCGGCTGGCCGTGGATCGGTTCGCCGATCGCCCGGATCGCCTGGGCGAAAGCTGCGACATTGTGCTGGCGCGGCACGTAGCCGGCCTCGAAATGCACCTCGGCGACGCGCTGGTAATCGCGCGTGATGAAGCCATAGAGGATTTCGGCGAGGAAGCGGCGCTCCTTCCTGCCGAGCCGGCCGGCAATGCCGAGATCGACGGCGACGATGGTGCCATCGGCCTCGACGAACAGGTTGCCCGGATGCATGTCGGCATGGAAGAAACCGTCACGCAGCGTATGGCGCAGGAACGACTGGACCAGGTTGGCGGCAATCGCCTTCAGGTCGTGGCCGGCGGCGGCGAGGCCGGCAATATCGTTCAACTTGATGCCGTCGACCCATTCCATGGTCAGCACGTCACGACCGGTGCGCTCCCAGTCGACCGACGGCACGCGAAAGCCGGGATCGTCCTTGGTATTCTCGCCGAGCTCGGAAAAAGCCGCCGCCTCCAGCCTCAAATCCATTTCGATCTTGGTAGTTTGGGCCAGCGTCTCCGTCACCTCCACCGGCCGCAGCCGGCGCGACGACGGGATGTACTTTTCCTGCAGCCGGGCGGCGAGGAAATAGCTCTCGAGATCGCGAAAGAAGCGGCGGCGCACGCCCGGCCGGATGACCTTCACCGCCACTCGCCTAGCGACGCCGTCCTGCAGCGTTTCGGCGGTATGGACCTGCGCGATCGAGGCGGCGGCGACGGCCTCGCCAAAACTGGCATAGAGCTCACCGACCTTGCGTCCGAGCGATGCTTCTATCGCCGCTATGGCCTCGGCCTTGGGAAAGGTCTGCATCTTGTCCTGCAGCATGGCGAGATCAAGCGCGATATCGTTGCCGACGACGTCTGGCCGTGTCGCCAGAAACTGGCCGAGCTTGACGTAGGACGGGCCGAGCCGCACGACCGCCTTGGCCAGCCGGTCGCCGCGCTCATAGGCAAGCGCGCGACGGCGGGTGAATAGCCGGGCCATGCGCCAGCCGAGTTTCGGCAGGCCGAAGAGTTCGTCTCCAGGCAAAGCCGCGATGACGCCTTCGCGGACCAGCACCCAGCCAGCCCGCACGAGCCTGAAACCAGCGCCGATGCTGCTCATGGCTGGCTTCGCCCTGCCGGTTTCCTGAACTGGCGAAAGGCACGTCGCGTTATGGAAATGCGGGCCAGCCTCAAAGCTTCCAGCCCGAATGAAGCGCGGCGATGCCGCCGGAATAATTGCGGAATGAGGCGCGGTCAAAGCCCGCGCGCGCGATCATCGCCGCGAAATTCTGCTGATTGGGAAATTTGCGGATCGATTCGACCAGATAGGAATAGGGCTCGCCATCGCCGGTCACCATCTTGCCGATCCGCGGGATGGCGTTGAACGACCATGCTTCATAGACCTTGTCGAGCAGCGGCATCTCGACCTCGGAAAATTCAAGGCAGAGAAAGCGCCCGCCAGGCTTCAGCACGCGATAGGCTTCGGCAAGCGCCACTTCGATGCGCGGCACGTTGCGGATGCCGAAAGCGATGGTGTAGGCATCGAAAGTGGCGTCGGCAAAAGGCAGTTCCTCGGCATTGGCTTCGACGAAATCGGTATTTGCCGACAGGCCCTTTTTCTCGGCCCGGTCGCGGCCGACGGCGAGCATCGAGCCATTGATATCGAGAACCGTTGCATGAGCGTGCCTGCCGCTCGCCTCGACGATGCGGAAGGCGACATCGCCGGTGCCGCCGGCAACGTCGAGAACGGTCCAGCCCGGCCGCTTCGGTGGATTGAGCCAGGCGACCATGGCGTCCTTCCACACCCGATGCAGCCCGGCCGACATCAGATCGTTCATCAGGTCGTAGCGGTTCGCCACCTTGTGGAAAACATCATTGACCAGGGACTGTTTGTCGCCTGGTCCTACCCGCTTGAAACCATAGGAGGTTTCCATACCGCCCGCAGCAGTGGTTCTTTCAACCGACATCGTTTTGATCCGCCATAAAATCGGCGGGACCATAGCCGATCGATGGTGCGGGCGCTATTGTTTAAGGCGCGGTGTTCGGCCGCGCTTCGAAGTAGGTTCCGGAAAAGTGTCACACGGTTTTCCGACGGGAACTTGCGTCATAAGAAAAAGCCTGACGGGATAATCGAATGCCTTTGAAAGCAGAACTGCACTGCCACATCGAAGGGGCAGCGGCGCCTGAACTCGTCCTGCGCCAGGCTGAGAAATACGGCAAGGATGCCTCGCCCTACATCCAGGACGGCTCCTTCGTCTGGCACGATTTCACCTCTTTCCTCGCCGCCTACGACTTCTCCTCCGACCTGTTCCGCACCGAAGAAGACTATGCGCGGCTGGCCGATCACTACCTGACCAGCCTTGCCCGCGACGGCGCCATCTATTCCGAGGTTTTCACCTCGCCCGATCATGCCAGCAAGGCCGGGCTGTCGCCAAAGGCCTATACCGACGCGCTCGGCGAAGGCATGGCCCGCGCCAAGGCGAAGACCGGCATCGAAGGCCGCATGATCGTCACCGGCGTGCGCAATTTCGGCGTCGAATCGATCGAGCGGGCGGCGCGTTTCGCCGCCCGCAGCGGGCATCCGCTGGTCACTGGCTTCGGCGTCGCCGGCGACGAGCGGATAGGCGATCTGGAAGATTATGTCAGGGCCTTCGAGATCGCCCGCGAGGCCGGCCTCGGCATCACCGTTCATGCCGGCGAATTGATGGGCTGGGAGAGCGTCGAGGCGGCACTCGACCACATCCGCCCATCTCGCATCGGCCATGGCGTGCGCGCTATCGAGAACCCCGATCTCGTGCGGCGCATCGCCGACGAAGGCGTCGTGCTCGAATGCTGCCCCGGCTCCAACATCGCCCTGAAAGTCTTCGACAGCTTCGCCGACCATCCCTTCCCTGCATTGCGGGCGGCGGGCTGCAAGGTGACGCTCAATTCCGACGACCCGCCCTATTTCTGGACCTCGCTGAAGCGCGAATACGACATCGCCGCCGAGCATTTTGCCATGGACGACAAGGCGCTCACCGCCATCACCAGGACGGCCATCGAGGCAGCCTTCGTCGACAGGAAGACCAGGGCGGCGCTGCTGGGGAGGCTCGGCGCCAAGGGCAGGTGAATGGTGAATGGTGAATGGTTCATCCGACGCTTCGGTTCGTCCACCGCGAGTTTTTCAGCGCAACCAAGGACTCGCAAACCAGTTCACTATTCACTATTCACCATTCACCATCCACTATTCACCTGCGCAGTTGGAGAACACCATGAAGGGCGTCACCGTCGTCGACCATCCGCTTGTCCAGCACAAGCTGACCATCATGCGCAAGAAGGAAACCTCGACGGCCGGCTTCCGGCGGCTGCTACGCGAGATCTCGCTGCTGCTCGGCTACGAGGTCACCCGCAATCTCGAACTGACGACGACGACGATCGAGACGCCGATCGAGACGATGGAGGCGCCGACGCTGGAGGGCAAGAAACTGGTCTTCGCCTCGGTGCTGCGCGCCGGCAACGGCCTGCTCGAAGGGCTGCTCGATCTGGTGCCAGCGGCGCGTGTCGCCCATATCGGCCTCTACCGCGACCACGAGACGCTGGAAGCGGTCGAGTATTTCTTCAAGGCGCCGGGCGACCTCGCCGACCGGCTGGTGATCGTCGTCGACCCGATGCTGGCGACCGCCAATTCGGCGATCGCCGCGATCGACAAGCTGAAAGGCCGCGGTGCCACCAACATCCGCTTCCTCTGCCTGTTGGCGGCACCAGAGGGCCTCGATCGGTTTACACAGGCGCATCCCGATGTTCCGGTCTTCACCGCTTCCATCGACCGCCAGCTCAATGAGAAGGGCTACATCATGCCGGGTCTCGGCGATGCCGGCGACCGCATGTACGGCACCAAATAGATCCGTTTACCGATTGTTTACGCAAACCGCTGGTTTCCGCATTCGTTAAAGCGGCAAACACCATGTCGGACTAAGGATCGGCAACCACAAAGGCCGGTCCATGCTGCGCAAGCTTCTCATCCTTGGCGTGTTTGCCGGAACGTCGGCATCGCTGCCGATCGTGTATCAGTCCAATTCACAGGTAATCGAGCGGCTGTTGAAATCAGCCGTCGGAGCCAGGCCGGCCGACACACAAACCGACCTGAATCTCGCCGCCGTCCCGGACAGGCCGGCAACGCCGCAGCCGCTCGGCCGCAAGGTCGTCGTCACCGCGGACGCGCGCGGGCATTTCATGTCAGTCTTCAAGTTGAACGGCCGCCAGATCGACGGCATGATCGATACCGGCGCGACGCTCGTCGCCATCAACACCTCGACTGCGCGCCGGATCGGCATCTCGCTCAATTCGACGGACTTCAGCCATCAGGTCAATACCGCCAACGGTGCGATAAAGGCCGCCGTGGTGACGATTGACCGCCTGCAGATCGGCAAGATCAGCGTCGAGGGCGTCGAGGCCGTCGTGCTCGACGACAGGGCGCTGCACACCAACCTGATCGGCATGAGCTTTCTGCAGCGGCTTGAAAAATACCAGGTCGAAGACGGCACGTTGCTGCTGATTCAGTGATCACCCGCGCGGCAGGATCCGCCGGATGACGGTTTTCTCCGTGGCCGGTTTGGAAGTCCCGATCGTATAGGCCGAAAGCACGGCGGCCGCGGCCGCTTCGGCATCCCCGGCATTGCGGGCATGGACCAGCGCCAGCGCTTCGCCGGCCCGCACTTCGGCGCCGACCGGCAACAGTCTGGTGATGCCGACGGCGTGATCGATCCTGTCGTCGGGCCGCGTCCGCCCGCCGCCAAGCCCGACCACGGCAAGCCCGATCTCGCGGGTCGCGATGCCGGTGACAAAGCCGTTGGCGCTCGCCTTGACGGCGAATTCCGTTGCCGCCTTCGGCAGATATTTTTCGGGATTGTCGACAAAGTCGGCCGGACCGCCAAGTGCCGCCACCATGCGCCCGAAGATGGCAGCAGCGCGGCCGCCGGCCAGCGTCTCGGCGGCGCGGCGCAGGCCGTCCTGGTTGGACGATACCAGGCCTGCCGATTGCAGCATCTCGGCGGCCAGTGCCAGCGTCACGTCCTCCAGCCGCCGGTCGCGAAAGCGGCCGGTGAGAAAATCGACGGCGCTGCGCACCTCGACCGCATTGCCGGCGGCGGACGCCAGCGGCTCGTTCATGCCGGTGACCAACGCCGAGGCCTTCAGGCCGGCGCCATTGGCGACCTCGACCAGGCTATTGGCCAGGGTGGTTGCGTCACGCGATTTCTCCATGAAGGCGCCGTTGCCGACCTTGACGTCCAGCACCAGCGAATTGAGGCCGGCGGCCAGCTTCTTCGACAGGATCGAGGCGGTGATCAGCGGCACTGATTCCACCGTTCCCGTCACATCGCGGATGGCGTAGAGCCTGGCGTCGGCGGGTGCCAGATCGGCGGTCTGGCCGATGATGGCGCAGCCGGTTTCGAGCACGGTCTTGCGGAAGCGCGCAACATCCGGCTGGCTGATATAACCGGGGATCGCATCCATCTTGTCCAGCGTGCCGCCGGTATGGCCCAGACCCCTGCCGGAAATCATCGGCACATAGGCGCCGCAGGCAGCGACGATCGGCGCCAGCATCAAGGAGACATTGTCGCCGACGCCGCCGGTCGAATGCTTGTCGGTGACCGGGCCGGGCAGATCCGACCAGTCGAGCACATCGCCGGAATCGCGCATCGCCATTGTCAGCGCCACCGCCTCGTCGCGGCTCATGCCGTTGAAGAATACCGCCATGGCGAAGGCGCCGACCTGCGCGTCGGTAACGGTGCCGGCGGTCAGGCCCTCGATGAAGAACGCTGTCTCCTCAGCCGAGAGCTTCTGGCCGTCGCGCTTGCGGCGGATGATTTCCTGGGGAAGCATCAGGCGTCGACCCTGTGCTCCGGAAGCCTGTCCTGAAAAACACGCTGCAGGATGGTCGCCAGCCGCGCGCCGCCGACCGGCGCCATGTCCTTGGTCTCCTGATGCGACAGCTCGGCTCCGGTCATGCCAGCGGCAAGGTTGGTGACGACAGAACAGGCGGCGACGCGCAGGCCGAGGAAGCGGGCGAGAATGACCTCCGGCACCGTCGACATGCCGACCGCGTTGGCGCCCATGACGCGCGCCATGCGGATCTCGGCCGGCGTCTCGAAGCATGGGCCGGAGAACCACATATAGACGCCCTTGTGCAGCGTGGTGCCGGTGGCCTTCGCCGCCTGCTCGATGGCGGAGCGGAGACCGGCGTCATAGGCTTCGGTCAGGCCGACAAAACGGCGGTCGCTCGGCTCGCCGATCAGCGGGTTGGAGCCCGAGAAATTGATGTGGTCGGTGATCAGCATCACCGAGCCCGGGCCCATCTCGGGATCGACCGAACCGGCGGCGTTGGTGAGGATCAGCCTGGAGATGCCCAGGCCGGCGAGCACTTCGAGTGCCGGCCGCATCGCCGCTGCGTTGCCGTGCTCATAGTAGTGTGCGCGGCCGGACAGCATCAGCACCGGCGTGCCGGCAAAAAGCCCCGCCACCACCTCGCCGGCATGGCCGCTGACGCCGCTTCGGGGAAACCCCGGCAAGTCGGCATAGGAGATGCGCACCGCATCCTGGACCTTGTCGACAAGCCCGCCAAGCCCTGACCCCAGCACCAAGGCGGTGGTCGGCGCCAGCCCGTCCAGCCTTTCGACGAGGTGATCGAGCGCTTCCTTCATTTCAGTACATCGCCTTTAAACCCGTATGGCAACAATTCGCCCATGGTCACGGTCTCGACCACGCCGCTATCATCGCAGAGATAGAACTTCGTTTCCGGCCGGCAGAATTCCGCCAGCCGCTGGCGGCAGCCGCCGCAGGGCGAGCACTTTGCCACGCGTTCGGCGATCACGGCGATTTCCGTGATTTTGCCGCCGCGGCCCATGATGTAGTTGGCAAGTGCGGTTGTTTCGGCGCACCAGCCCTCCGGATAGGACGCGATCTCGACATTGGCGCCGGCAAAGACGCGGCCGTCCTCGGTGCGCAACGCCGCGCCGACCGGAAATTTCGAATAGGGCGCATAGGCCTTGGCCATGGCGGCTTTCGCCGCTTCGAACAAATCATGAGCCATGATAGATCAGCGTTCCTTGACATAAGGCACGCCGCCGGCGCGCGGCGGGATTGCCTTGCCGATGAAGCCTGCAAGCAGGATGACGGTCAGCACATAGGGCAGCGCCTGCATGAATTGCACCGGCACCTTGCCGATCAGCGGCAGCGGCGTGCCTTGCAGGCGGATCGACGCCGCGTCGAGGAAGCCGAACAGCAGGCAGGCGAACATGGCATTGACCGGCTTCCATTTGGCGAAGATCAGCGCGGCCAGCGCGATGTAGCCCTTGCCGGCGGTCATGTCCTTCACGAAGCCGCCATTCTGCACCATCGACAGATAGGCGCCGGCAATGCCGGTGAGCACGCCGGTGCAGATCAGCGCCCGGTAGCGTAGCCAGGCGACCGATATGCCGGCGGTATCGACCGCGGCCGGGTTCTCGCCGACGGCGCGCAGGCGCAAGCCGAAGCGGGTGCGAAACAGCACCCACCAGGTGAACGGCACGGCCAGGAAGGCGAGATAGACCAGCACGGAGTGGCCGGAGATGAGTTCCGAATAGATTGGCCCGAGGATCGGCACGCTCCTGAGTGCATCCGCGCCAGGCCAGATGATTGCTTCGAAGCGCTCGCCGGCGGCCAGCGCCGGCGTGCGCCCGCCTTGCTGGAACCAGGCCTGGCCGAGCATGATCGTCGATCCGGCGGCAATGAAATTGATCGCGACACCAGAGACGATCTGGTTGCCGCGATGGGTGATCGAGGCAAAGCCGTGGATCAGCGCGAAAGCAACCGAGATGAGGATGGCCATGCCGAGCCCGAGATAGGCCGAGTGGAGGACCGAGGCGGCGGCCGCACCGGCGAAGGCGCCGACAAGCATCTTGCCCTCGAGCCCGATGTCGAAGACGCCGGCGCGCTCCGAATAGAGGCCGGCGAGGCAGGCGAGCAGCAAGGGGACCGACAGGCGGATGGTCGAGTCCAGGACCTGCACGATGGCGTTGAAGAAATCCATCTCAGGCGCCCTTCCCCTTGACCGCTTCCATGCCGACCGATCTCGGGCTGAGCGAGGCGAACAGCGCCTGGACATAGGGCCGGAACATATGCTCGAGCGCACCGGCGAACAGGATGACCAGGCCCTGGATGATGACGATCATGTCGCGGCTGATCGCCGGCATCTCGAAGGCGAGCTCGGCGCCGCCCTGGTAGAGCATGCCGAACAGGATCGCCGCCAGCACGATGCCGACCGGGTGCAGGCGTCCCATCAGTGCCACCGCAATGCCGACGAAACCGGCGCCCGAAACGAATTCGAGCGCGACATTGTGCTGGTCGCCCATCGTCGGGTTGAGCGCCATCATGCCGGCCAGCGCGCCCGAGATCATCATCGCGATGATGATGATGCGGATCTCCGAAATGCCGGCATAGCGCGCCGCTTTCGGGCTGTGGCCATAGGTGCGCATCTCGTAGCCGAGCTTGGTACGCCAGATCAGGGCCCACACCAAAAAGGCCATTGCCAGTGCCAGCAGCGAGCTGACGTTGAACGGCGCCGAACGGATCTTGGCGCCGAACAATTCGATGACCCAGTTGAGCTTCGGCAATTGTGCGCCTTCGAGGAAGGTACGCGTCTGCGGCGCCATCGAGCCGGGCGGCTTCAGCATGCCCACCAGCGCATAGACCATGACACTAGCGGCGATGAAATTGAACATGATGGTGGTGATGACGATGTGCGAGCCGCGCTTGGCCTGCAGATAGGCCGGGATCAGCGCCCACAGCGCGCCCATCGCCGCGGCGGCGACAATGGCAATCGGGAAGGTCAGCCACCAGGGCAGCACGCTGTCGAAGGTCAGGCAAACGATGCCGATGCCGAGACCGGCGATATAGCCCTGGCCCTCGCCGCCGATGTTGAACAGGCCGCAATGCGCCGCAACCGCCACCGAAAGCCCGCTGAAGATGAAGGTGGTGGCATAGAAAAGCGTGAACGCGATGCCTTGGCCGCGACCGAAGGCCCCCTCGACCAGGACGACGGCCGCGCGCAGTGGGTTCTCGCCAACCAATATGACGACGAAACCGGCAACGACGAAGGCGACGAACAGATTGATCAGCGGGATCAGCACGTAATCGGCCCAGGCCGGCAGCTTGGCATAGGGAGTGCTCACTCGGCGGCCTCCCGGTGCTCGACGCCGGCCATCAGCAGACCGAGCTCGCCCTCGGTCGCGTCGGGACCGCGTTCGCCGACGATGCGGCCGGCAAACATCACCAGGATGCGGTCGGACAGCGAGCGGATCTCGTCGAGCTCGACCGAAACCACCAGCACCGCCTTGCCCTGGTCGCGCATGGCGATGAGGCGCTTGTGGATGAATTCGATGGCGCCGACATCGACGCCGCGCGTCGGCTGACCGACGATCAACACGCCGGGATCCTGTTCCATTTCCCGCGCCAGCACGATCTTCTGCTGGTTGCCGCCGGAGAAATTGGCGGTCTTGAGGCGGCAGTCCGCCGGGCGGATGTCGTATTTGACGATCTTGTCCCTGGCATCGTTACGGATGGCGTCGATGTCGAGGAACGGCCCCTTCAGATAGCGCTCGTCGTCCTGGTAGCCGAGAATCGAATTCTCGTTCTCCTCGAAGGCCAGCACCAGGCCGACATGATGGCGGTCCTCCGGCACATGGGCAAGGCCGCGCTCGCGCAACTCACCGGGATCGGCGGCGCCGGTCAGGTCGATCGGCTTTCCGTCGAGCATAACGGAGCCCGAAACGGCGTGCCTGATGCCGGAAATCGCCTCGAGCAGTTCGGACTGCCCGTTGCCGGCGACGCCGGCAATGCCGACGATCTCGCCGGCATGGACGTCGAAGGAGACGTCGTCGACCATGGTGACGCCGCGGGAATCCTTCACCGTCAGGTTCTTGACCGCGAGCTTGACGCCGCCGGCCTTCGCCTCGCCCTTCTCGACGCGCAGCAGCACGCGCCGGCCGACCATCAGCTCGGCCAGCTCCTCGACCGTGGTCTTCCTGGTTTCGCGCGTCGCCACCATCGTGCCCTGGCGCATCACCGAGACCGTGTCGGTGATCGCCATGATCTCGCGCAGCTTATGGGTGATCAGCACGATCGTCTTGCCCTGCTCCTTCAACTGCCTGAGGATGCGGAACAGATGGTCGGCCTCGGCCGGCGTCAGCACGCCTGTCGGCTCGTCGAGAATCAGGATCTCGGCGCCGCGATAGAGCGCTTTGAGGATTTCGACGCGTTGCTGCAGGCCGACCGGCAACTCCTCGATGATCGCGTCCGGATCGACTTCGAGCCCGTATTCGCGCTCGAGCCGCTCCAGCTCGGAACGCGCCTTGGCGATGCTCTTCTTCAGCAGCGCATCGCTTTCGGCGCCGAGAATGACGTTTTCCAGCACCGAGAAATTGTCGACCAGCATGAAGTGCTGATGCACCATGCCGATGCCGAGCGCGATCGCATCGTTCGGCGTCTTGATCGATGCCGGCTGGCCGCCGACACGGATTTCGCCGGAATCGGCCTGGTAGAAACCATAGAGGATCGACATCAGCGTCGACTTGCCAGCGCCGTTTTCGCCGACGATGCCATGGATGGTGCCGCGCATAATCTCCAGATTGATGTCGCGGTTGGCGCGCACGGCGCCAAAGCTCTTGTCGATGCCGATCAGCTCGATTGCGGCTTGCGCCATGCAGCCTGTTCCCACTGTTATTTTTTTACCGCTTGGTCAAACGCCTAGCATGACGCCCAGTCTGTGCCAATTGGGTCCGTACCGATTGGCCGGAGCAGGGTTCACTCTCGACAAATCCCGCCATGCTTGTCAATTTCCAACGTGGCCGCAGCCTGCACAATCGCCTGATCGAGGATTTCAAATGACCATGCCCGAGGATCGGCTGACGACGCTGGAAATCCGCGCCGCCGAGCAGGAGAAGACGATCGAGGAACTGTCCGGCCAGATCGCCGAGCAGTGGAAGGTGATCGAGCGCATGCAGCGCAAGCTCGACGCGCTGGCCGAGCGCTTCCTGGCGCTGGAGGAACAGGCCGCACCCGACGTGCCGGTGACCAAGCCGCCGCACTGGTGAGCGGCTGACAATGCAAAACCGCCGGGCTTTCACCCGGCGGCTCGTCAGTCTGCAATGTCGATCAATCAATACGGGCAGGCATTGTCCGACATGTAGTCGTGCACCTTGATGGTGCCGGCAATGATGTCGGCCTTGGCTTTTTCGACCGCCGCTTTCATCGCATCGTCGACAAGCGCCTTGTTGTTGTCGTCCATGGCGTAGTCGACGCCGCCTTCCTTGAGGCCGAGATCGTTGACGCCTGCCGTGAACTTGCCGTTCTTGGCATCCATGAAGGTGTTGTAGACGGCAACGTCGACGCGCTTGACCATGGAGGTCAGCACCTTGCCGGGCTGCAGGCCGTTCTGGTTGGAATCGACGCCGATGCCGAGCTTGCCGGCGTCGGCCGCTGCCTGCAGCACACCGACACCGGTGCCGCCTGCCGCTGCGTAGACCACGTCGGCGCCCTGGTCGATCTGCGTCTTGGCGATCTCGCCGCCCTTGGCCGGATCGTTCCAGGCTGCCGGCGTATCGCCGGTCATGTTCTGGATGACGTCGGTGGCGCCGGCCGCCTTGGCGCCGCCGACATAGCCGCAGCCAAACCTGCGGATCAGCGGAATGTCCATGCCGCCGACGAAGCCGACCTTCTTGGTCTTGGAAGCCATCGCCGCCATCACGCCGACGAGGTACGAGCCTTCCTGCTCCTTATAGACCAGGGAGCGGACATTGGGCTTGTCGACGACCATGTCGATGATGGCGAATTTGGTATCGGGGAACTCGGTGGCGATCTTGTCGAGCGCGTCAGCCCAGGAGAAGCCCGCCATGACGATCGGGTTGCGGCCGTCCTCGGCGAAGCGGCGCAGCGCCTGCTCGCGCTGGGTGGCGTTGCTGACCTCGAATTCCACATAGGGGATGCCGGTCTCGGTCTTGAACTTTTCAGCGCCGTGGAAGGACGCCTCGTTGAACGACTTGTCGAACTTGCCGCCGAGATCGTAGAGGATCGCGGGTTGAATATCCGCGGCGAAGGCCGGAAGAACCATTGCAGCTGCGGCCATGAGGCCAAGTACGATACGTTTCATGTGATCCACACCCCTGTCGGTTATTTGTCCATTATGCACCGCATGCCGGCCCGGTTCTCCGGCAGGCATGCGGCGTCAGGCAGGAGTGTCTTCCTCCCGCTTCGGGTCAATCTGGCACGGCCCGAAACAAAATTCACGTGGAATTTTGACCCTTTGGAAAAGCATGGCGCCGCATCGCGGCGCCACAGCATATTCATTGCGTCAGGGCGTAAGATCAGGCGGAGGCGGCGGCCGGAATGGCGCAGGAGACGCCGGTTCCCTGCAGGCCGCAATAGCCGTAGGGGTTCTTCGCCAGATATTGCTGGTGGTCTTCCTCGGCGAAGTAGAATTCCGGCGCCGGCGCGATCTCGGTGGTGATCTTGCCGCGGCCGGCGCCGCGCAGCGAAGCCTCGTAGGCATCGCGCGAGGCGATCGCAGCCTGGTACTGCGCGTCGCTGAACGTATAGATCGCCGAGCGGTAGGTGGTGCCGACATCATTGCCCTGGCGCATGCCTTGCGTCGGGTCGTGACTTTCCCAGAACAGCTTCAAAAGCTCGGCATAGGACACGATCTTCGGATCGTAGACGACGAGCACGACTTCGGCATGGCCGGTGAGCCCGGTGCAGGTTTCCTGATAGGTCGGATTGGGCGTCACGCCGCCCGCATAGCCGGCCGCCGTGACCCAGACGCCCTCGACCTGCCAGAACAGGCGCTCGGCGCCCCAGAAGCAACCCAGCCCGAACATCGCCGTTTCCATCCCTTCGGGATAAGGACCCTTGAGCGGCCTGTTCGAGACAAAGTGCTTCGACGCCGTCGGGATCGGCCGGTCGCGGCCCGGCAACGCCTCGGAGGGCTTCGGCAGGTTGAGCTTCTTGTTCAGCATGTCGCTGAGAAACATGTGCGGGTTCCTTTTCTTCTTGGTTGAGCTTTTCCCGCGACGCAGGGGCCGGGAAAGCTGGAAATTTCAGGTTGCGGCGAACCGCCCGCTGGGGCGCTGCCGCCTGTAGCCGATGGCATAAAGAATAAACGCCAGCACCGCGAACACGGCGAAGCCGGGCTGGCTGAGCACCCAGGCGATGGCACCGTCCCACAGCAACGGATTGACCTTGTCGCGGACGAAGCTTTCGAAGGCGCTGCGCGTATCCGGCGAGACCGCGAGCCAGCTGGTATTGAGCGGGGTCATCACCAGCGCCGAAGCCGCCACCGAGCGGGTCGCGTCGAGCACGGCCATGATGACCGAAACCGAAAGCGAGACCATTGCAGCGAGACGAAAGACGAAGCGGAACATCCGGACCCTTCCTCCCCAGGAGTTTATCAGAATGTCGTATCGGACTGTTAGATAGGATCTACTTGCTTGGCCTGCAATCGCGACACGCGAAGTTGAACCCGCGACCGCCGGTTCGCCGGAACCGGTGGCCCGCCGGACGGCAAGCACACCTCCACCAATCGTTTCGATGCGCTCCCAATGGGTGCTCCGATAACATGGACTGAGCATCCCTATCCGGCAAAGCGAATAGACTGCCGTTATGTCTTGGCATTCGGCACCGGATCGACTAGATGAGCCCCGCGCCTGTTGCTTTAACGGCTCAGGTGCGGGAAAGGGTATCCGCTGGTTGACGGCGCCCACGGCCGGAATCCGGTCCGGACTCCCAAGGGAGATGCATCTCCCCAACCCGCGCGGCGAAACCGGCCGCAGCGAAAATGCTAAAGACGGAGAGGTGGCCGAGTGGTTGAAGGCGCACGCCTGGAAAGTGTGTTTACGGGAGACCGTAACGCGGGTTCGAATCCCGCTCTCTCCGCCATCTCCTAAATGGCCACATAAGTGGCTGATATTGTATGACTTATTTTTAAGCCCCTGCTTTGCGGTGCCCCAAACCGGTGCCCCAATATTCACTTACACATGTCGGTGATTTGGCAATGTCCTCCTTCTGAAACTAGTCTCGATTATCCGTCGCGGTCTGCTATGACCTCTAAGGTGCCGAGGGAAACGCATGATCGAAAAGCAAGATCGTCAGAAGCAGCTCGCCGTTCGGATTGCGGAAAACGCGACGCCAAGCGAGAATCAGGCCCTACAGACCCTTGTGCTAAAGCTGTTGGATCTTCGCCAAGCAGACTTGTCTATCTACCAGAAAGCGGGGGCCGCCATCTCAGCCGCAATCAAGAGCAAGGCGATCTGGCCGGTCTTAAAGATAGTCGCCTTCGAGACCAAGAAGCATGGATGGGATAAGCGCACGGCCGCGCAACGATTGGGGCTCAGTGCTGCCGCTGTCGGAGTGGCGATGTTTGGCGGAGCAAATGCAGGAATTGCGGCCCTCGGCGGCGCGGTTGGGGTTCCACTTTGGGTGGTTCTGGGCGGCGGCGCGATGTTTGCCCGATACCTTTTTGAGGAACTTCAACGATCGCAAAAAGTCGAAAGTGGTGTGACATATTCGGTGTTGGATGCCGAACGCGTCGAGCCCCCGAAGGAATAATCCCCACGAACGCCTACGGTGCCGCCCTTCGTTCCGCACCACTTCTCAAACTCTCGTAAAGCTGTCCCGGTCCCAGCAGCACATCCTTTAGCCCTTCCTGGACGTCCTTCGAGTCCAGTGCCTGCCGGCTCATGGTGGTGTGCGCTTCGAGCGCGTCGATGACCGCATCGAGGATGGCCTTGGACAACGCCGGAGAGTTGGCGAATTGCTCCTTGCTGTTGTTCACCGCCTGTTGTGCCAGCGTCTCGCTTTCCAGCAATTTCCCCTTGATGACGTTGTTCACGTAAATCAGCCGGTCGTCGTCGGTGGTGTCTCCCTGAAACAGGTCGTTCACCTTGGCGATGATCTCGGCCAGCAACGCCCGTTCCTTCTCGGTGATGGAGCCTGATCCCGGCGCGATGTACGGCTCAAGCGGTTCGCTGAATCCGCCTAGAACGAGCGGCGTCTTACCCTTGCTGGAAAGCTTGTGATGCGTCAGCAGGATGTTGGAGACGTCGACGCCTTCGCGCTGCCGGCCGAACTCTAGGAGCGGAATCAGGCGGCGGAAGAAGATGCTTCGCGCTTCGATGGCAGTGTTGCCGTAGTCGAATATCTGGGAGAGGAACGTATAGAGGCGGATGAAGGCCCCCATATCGTTCCTGAAAAGCAGCAGAGCGCTCATCTCGTCCTGGGAATCCTTGGCGGCCTTGTCGTCATCCCGCGCCGTTGCCGCTTTCAAGCGTTCCTGCGCTCCCCGGTAAGACCGCAACAGCCGATCCGCCACGGGCATGATCGCCGCCACCAGGTCGCCCTGCTTCGAGCTTGGCTCCAACTCGACCTTGACGACGCGGTCGACCTCAAAATCGTCGTAGTAGCCGAGCGCATCAAGCTTGGCCCTGAGATCATAGACGAGATTGGGGTCGGTCACGTTCTCCAGCGTTGCCGTCTGGTAGTAGGTCTGGAACGCCTTCAGGATGTCATCGCTGCTGTTGACGAAGTCGAGGACGAAGGTTGTGTCCTTGCCCGGATGCGCCCGATTGAGCCTGGAGAGCGTCTGAACCGCCTGGATGCCAGCGAGCCGGCGGTCCACATACATGCCGCAGAGCAGTGGTTGATCGAACCCAGTTTGGAATTTGTTGGCGACCAGCAGGATGTGATAGTCGCGCAGTTTGAAGGCTTCCCTAATGTCGCGCCCGTTGAGCCCCGGGTTCAATTCCTTGCTGGTTTCGCTGAACGGGTCAGGTCCGCTCTCCCGATCGTTCACCTCGCCAGAGAAGGCAACGAGCGCCCCAAACTTGTAGCCTTTCTCGCGAAGGTATTTCTGGATGGCGATCTGCCAGCGCACGGCCTCCAGGCGGCTGCCGACGACTACCATTGCCTTGGCCTTGCCATCCAGCAGCGGCTGTACCAGCGAGCGGTAGTGCTCGACGACGATCTGCACCTTCTGGCTGATGTTGTACGGGTGAAGTCGCACCCAGCGCATCAGCGTCTTGACCCCTTCGGAGCGCTCCACCTCCCTGTCGTCCATCTCCTCGCCGTCACTGGCTAGCTTGAAAGCCAGACTGTAGGGCGTGTAGTTGTGGAGCACGTCGAGAATGAAGCCCTCTTCTATCGCTTGCCGCATGGAATAGACGTGGAAGGCCACTGGGAGGTTCTTGTCGCTGGCCGGCTGCGAAGGGTCGGGACGGCGTCCGAACAGCTCCAGCGTCTTCGCCTTGGGCGTGGCTGTGAAGGCGACATAGGTGATGCCGGTGTCGGCCGCGCGGGCTGCCATCTGCGCCGCCAGAATGTCCTCGCTGCTGATCTCCCCACCATCTCCGAGGCTTGCCAATTCTTCGGCCGAGAGGACTGCCTTCAGTTTCGCCGCCGCCTCGCCCGTCTGGCTGGAATGTGCCTCGTCGGCGATGACCGCGAACCGTTTGCCCTTGGCTGCAGCAAGCTCACGCACAGTTTCCAGCGCGAAGGGAAAGGTCTGGATGGTGCAGACGACGATCTTCTTGCCACCCGCTAGCGCCTCCGCCAGTTGGCCGCTCTTGGCACCACTGTCGTTCCTGATGACAGCGACGACACCGGTCGTCCGCTCGAAGCTGAAGATGGCCTCCTGGAGCTGCGTGTCGATCACGTTGCGGTCGGACACCACGAGCACGGTGTCGAACATCTTGCGGTGCTGCCCGTCATGCAAGTCCGCAAGGAAATGCGCCGACCAGGCGATCGAGTTGGTCTTGCCCGATCCCGCCGAGTGCTGGATGAGATATTTGCCGCCAGCGCCATCTGCCAGCACGGCCGCTTGAAGCTTTCGCGTCGCGTCAAGCTGATGGTAGCGCGGGAAGATGACGCCCTTGATCTTCTTCTTGGCGTCCCGTTCGACGACTATGTACCGGCCGAGGATTTCAAGCCAGGAGTCGCGCTGCCAGATGTCCTCCCAGAGATAGGCTGTGGGGTGGCCGAGCGGGTTCGGCGGATTGCCCTTGCCGCCGTCGCGCCCCCGATTGAACGGCAGGAAGCGGGTCGCCGAGCCTTCCAGCCTTGTCGCCGTCATCACTTCGGCATTGCTGACCGCGAAGTGTACCAGTGCGCCGCCGATGAAGGCCAGCAGAGGCTCCGGGCGCTGGCCCCTGGGGTTGGGGTGCCGGTCGAACCTGTATTGATCCACCGCGTCCCGGATGCATTGAGTGAAATCGGTCTTCAACTCGACCGTCGCCATCGGCAACCCGTTGAGGAACAGCACCAGGTCGATGCAATTCTCGTTGGACTCGGAGTAGCGCACCTGACGTATGACGCGCAGCCGGTTGGCCTGGTAGCGGGCGAGAATGTCGGGGTTCATCGCCAGTGCCGGTTTGAACTGGGCGAGGCTGAGCGGCGCACGAAGGCCGATCAGTTCGACGCCCTGGCGTAACACCCCCAGCGTCCCGCGCTCATCGAGCTGTTTGCGGATTCGGTCGAGCAACATCCCCTCGGCCGCCACGCCATGATTCTTGCTAAGGATCGCCCAGGCATCCGGCTGGCTCGCCTGCACCCAAGCAATCACGTCGCTAGGAAACATCGCGTGAGGCCGATCATACGCAGCGGCATCGCCTTCGACATAGAGCCAACTATTGCCGGCGAGATAGTCGCAGACTTCGGCTTCGAAGCTGATCTCTTTGTGGAGGCTCAAGTGAACCGCCCCGGGTTGATCGGAGGCTCCAACTCCTGAGAAGGTGGAGCCATGACAAGCAAGACGACCAACAAGTTCTCTCCC
>NZ_JAMYLN010000022.1:0-108834 GCF_040318035.1 Mesorhizobium sp. M1329
GCGCCCGTCGCTTCACCGGCCCAGCAGGGCACAACCCACGCCGGAAACGAACTCAAAACTGGATAGAAACTGGGGGCAACGTCAGTCGGCATAAGAAGGGCCTGCAGCCAGGGTCAGGACACAGGCGGCGGCGAGCAGGCAGGCACGGCGGACGGAAGAATGCGTTGATGAGAGAGTACGATAGACAGGCATGACATTCTCCTCTGGTCTTTGTTAGCCTTACGATGTAAGGTAATGTCGAAAATGAACCTTACACTGTAAGTTGTCAAGCGGCACCATGGACACATCGATCAAAAAAAAGCGACCGCGCGGCCGGCTGTCTCGCGAGATGATCGAGGATGCGGCTTTGAAGGTGATCGAGAGCGAGGGCCTCGCCGGGTTTTCGATGCGCAAGCTGGCGGCAGAACTCGGCTGCGAAGCCATGAGCATCTACCACCACTTTCCTTCGGCGGCGCATCTCTTCGAAGCCTTGGTGGACCGGCTGATCGGCTCCATCGAAATGCCCGACGCGGATTTGCCCTGGCGGCAAAGGTTGCGCAGCGCCGTGCTGGATTTCCGCCGCGTCGCGCGTGAGCACCCGGCCTTTGCCACGTTCCTTGTAACCTACCGGATGAATTCGCCGACCTGTCTCACTTGGCTGAACGGCATCCTTGGCCTGTTCGAGGCCGGCGGCTTCGGACCGGAACTGGGTGCGCGGCTGTTCCGCACCACCGGCTATTATCTGATGGGTGCCATCCTCGACGAGACTGCCGGCTATGCAAAGGGGCCTTCGGCCGTGACCACCGTCAGCGACGGGCAACTGGCGCGGGATTTTCCAAAAGTGGCTGCGGCCGAGCGTTATTTCGGCACCGCCGAATTCGACCGAACGTTTGATCTCGGCCTTGACATGCTCCTGGACGAAATGGAGCGCGCCCGCGACTGCGCCAGCGCGCCGAACACCAGGTCTTGACCTCATGCGCTCCCTGTTCGCCCTGATACTGCTCATCGGTACCGGCATCGGCGTCGTCTACCCGTGGGCGATGACCAATTTCTCCGGCCATGAGATCGGCACCTGGCGGGTTTACGACCAGGGCCGGTTCAAGCCGGTGACGGTACCCCTGAGCGCACGCGACGGGCCGCTACGCGTGCTGGTCGACCTTACGGCAAGAGCCGAGCACATCGTCTCGCAGCAGCGCACCGTGTTGACCCTGACTGCCGCCACCGGTGGTAGGACGGTGCTCGCCTCGGCGCTGCAGTTCAACCATTCCGACAATCCGCGCCAGGTCAGCCCACAGCTGCCGGACAGGATCTTTCGCGACGAGGCCGGCCTGATCCCGAGCGTTACCCCCGGTTCCTACATCTTCACCGTCGGTCCGGACGACGCCGAGGGCATTCCGATGCGGGCCGTCGACCTCGTCCTGCGCTCGGGTGCCGGCGAGGTCGACCGCCGGGCGCGGCCGGTCGGTTTTTCCGTGATGGCGGCCGGCCTGGCCGGGCTGGTGCTGGCATTCTGTTTCGGCGGCCGCCGGCCCGAAAATCCGAACTCGCAGCCGCCACCGCCGCGCTGGGGCAGGGGCTCCAATTGAACTATCGCCACGCCTACCATGCCGGAAACTTCGCCGACGTCGTCAAGCATGTCGTGCTCAGCCGGCTGATCGAATATCTGAAACACAAGGACAAGGCGTTCCGGGTCATCGACACCCATGCCGGGATCGGCCGTTACGATCTGTCCTCGACAGAAGCGCAAACGACCGGCGAATGGCAAGGCGGCATCGGCCGGCTGGTCGATGCGGCCCTCGATGCGCCGGCGGCAGCGCTGCTGGCGCCGTATCTTGAAGCCGTCCGTTCGCTCAATCCGGACGGCGGCGTGAAAAAATACCCGGGTTCGCCGCTGATCGCTCGGCACCTGATGCGCAAGCAGGACCGGCTGTCGGCGGTCGAACTGCACGCTAAGGATGCTGCCGGGCTGAAGGCGCTGTTCGACGGTGACTTCCAGACCCGGGTGATCGAGCTCGACGGCTGGCTGGCTCTCGGCGCGCATCTGCCGCCAAAGGAAAGGCGCGGCCTCGTGCTGATCGATCCGCCTTTCGAGGAAGAGGGTGAGTTCGGTCGCTTGGTCGACGGGCTGCAAAGCGCCCATCGGCGCTGGCCAGGAGGAATTTACGCACTGTGGTATCCGCTCAAGGACCGCAAGGCGGTCGCCGCCTTCCGCAAGGCGCTGAAGCAGACGGGCATTCCGAAGCTGCTCGATATTGGTTTTGAGATCAGGCCGGCATCCGTCGAGCCGAGCCTCGACGGCTGCGGCATGGTGGTGGTCAATCCGCCCTTCACGCTGGAAGGCGAGTTACGGACGCTGCTGCCGGCGCTGCACCGACTGCTTGCACTCGAGCAGCCGTCGCATTGGACGCTGGACTGGCTGGCGGGAGAGTAGTTTGAGGCGCAGCCCTGCCATTCAGACAGCGCAACAATCGTCACCACAACCATGGTCGCTACAACCGCTTGACCGCGCGTCAGCGAATCCGCACAGTGCGCGCAGTCGACCTTGAGAGGCTGCCATGACTCGCTTCGCCCAATCCGCCCTTGCCGCACTACTCGCCTTGTGCACGCCGTTGGCCGCACCACTTGGCGTCACCCAGGCAGTCCAGGCGGCCGACCTTGCAATCTATACCGACGAGGATAGCGGCGTCTGCGGCGAGGCCTGGGTCCTGGACAAGATCACCGACCGCTTCTCCTATCAGGTGCATCACGTGCCGCATCTGCCCGATGTGCAGATCGTCGACTTCCAGCGTATCCACCAGCATCGCTATCTGCCGGCGGACGACACCTGGCCGATCGGCCGCCGTTATTGCGGTGCCACCGTCAGCCTCTCCGACGGCCGCGCCCGCACCATCTGGTACCTGATCGAAGAAGGCCAGGGCTTTGCCTCGATCGGTGACAACGTCGAATTCTGCGTCTCGGGCTTCGACCGTTGGATGGTCTATAACGGCCGCTGCCGCGTCCTGCGCTGAACCGGCGCCCTTCGATTCCCGATGGATTGTTGCGCCCTTAAGTGGTCGAGAAAAGAAACACCTGACGGCCATCAGGATCGCGGACGATAACACGCCTGCCCATAGCCGTCGCCTTGACATCCGCGATGACTCCAAAGCCATTGGCCTTCGCCGCAGAAGCGGCTTCGTCTGCGTCGGCGATTTCGAAGCCGATCATCGTTCCCGCTCCTTCCGTCATCATTCCTTCGTTTGCCGGATAGAGTTCGATCGCGAGCCCTTGACCTTGGAACGCGAAATGTATCGGACCGGAGCCGTGCTGCTCTTGCCTGAAGACAATTCCGAAATTCGCGTAGAAAGCGGCGGCTGATCTGGGATCAGCCGAAAACCAGGTGACAAATGCCAAGCTCGGCAAGGAGGACATTCATACCTCTCTGATGTGAGGGTTGTCCGGCACTCAAGGTCGGACGGAGGTTGCCAAAATCGTAGACTTCTATGCAAGTCGACGCCAACAGACCACATCGATCACTGTGCGGGGAAACAGCACTGCATGGATTCACTTGTTTATACTGTTGCTCTCGGGGCGGTCGTTGCTGGCTTCGTCCAGGGGCTGTCCGGGTTCGCCTTCAGCCTGGTTGCCATGTCGTTTTGGGTTTGGACCGTTGAGCCCCAGCTTGCTGCTGCCATGGCGGTCTTTGGGGCGCTCACCGGCCAGATCATCGCTGCCGTCACCGTCCGCCGGGGTTTCGACCTCAAGCTTCTGCTGCCCTTCCTGATCGGCGGGGCCATAGGGATTCCGGTCGGTGTCGCCGTCCTGCCCTTTCTGGATGTGCAGTTGTTCAAGTTGGTCTTCGGTGCGCTGCTGGTCGTTTGGTGTCCCTTGATGCTCTTTGCGCGTCGCCTCCCTCCCATCACGGTCGGAGGTCCTGTTGCAGACGGTGCGATAGGTCTGGTCGGCGGCATCATGGGTGGGCTTGGCGGCTTCACCGGCCCGGTCCCAACGCTGTGGTGCGTGCTGCGCCAATGGGAAAAGGACAGGCAGCGCATTGTCATCCAGAATTTCAACCTTGTGACCCTCTCCATGACGATGGCCGCCTATCTTGCGGCCGGAAAGATCAAGCTCGAAATGCTGCCGATGTTTGCCGTCGTCGCGCCGGCGATGTTGATACCGACACTGCTTGGCGCGAGACTCTACATCGGTGTTAGCGAGGCGACTTTTCGAAAGATCGTCCTCACGCTCTTGGCCGCATCAGGTGCAGCATTGTTGGCATCGTCCTTGCCGCACCTCATGAGCCGGTTTTGAACGACACACAGAAATCCCCGACTTCCGCCGTGCCATGCGCTATCGACCGATGCGGCCCGCTCCCGATAGGTAGGCGCAGATCAGTTCGACGAGTTGCTTTTGCAGCTCCGGCGCGGCGAGCATGTTCCGGCGTGCCGCGTTGTGGATCACACCTTCGATCGCCGACGACAGCACGCCCGCCACGGTCTCTATGTCGACGCCTTTCCTTGGCTTGCGATAGGAGGCGACGGCAGTCGCATAATGATTGAGGTATTGTGCCTGGAACGACGCATGGGCGGCCCTGGAGCGGCGATCGCCGGGCGCCTCGTCGAGCAGAACCTGGTGTAGTGTCGGGTGAATGCTGTGCGCCGCGATCATGCCGCGCACCAGCTCCTGCGCGAATTTCCTGAGCGGCTTTTGGTCTTCCGCCGAATCGTGAATGACCGACAGCACATGATCGAAGTGACGGCGCCGGACGGCTTCGAGCAGGGAAAGCTTGTCGGGAAAATACTGGTAGAGCGTGCCGATGCTCACACCTGCCGTCTCGGCAACCTTGTTGGTGGTGAAGCCGGCCCAGCCTAGCCCGCTCAGAACATGAGCCGCCGCCTCGATGATCGCCTCGACGGTTGCCCTGGAACGCGCCTGGCGCGGCTGCTTGCGCATGCGCGGATGCGGTTTTGCAATGCGAGTAGACACGCCCGCCCGTTCTCCTGAAAATATAAACAACATACTCGCATTTCCGTGAGAAGGACACCGGCCATGAGTGCGCTCACTCTGCTTCGCAGCCTGTTTGCCTATCAGGCCTGGGCCAATGACGAACTGCTGGAAAAGCTGGCGGGCCTCGACCCGCATGTTCACGACAAGGAACGGCAGGCCGTGATACGGCTCGTCGATCACAGCCATGTGGTTTCGCGGATATTCTCGGCGCACCTGGTTGGTGCAAGCCATGGCTACTCCGCCGACACCACGGAGGACATGCCGGCGTTCGACGAACTTCGCGCCGCGGTCGCGGCGACCGATCGCTGGTATCTCGATTATCTCGAAACCGTTTCGTCGCGGCAGCTGTCCGAGCCCGTCGCATTCGTGTTCACCGACGGGGATAAGGCATTGATGTCGCGACAGGAAATGCTGACCCACATCGCACTGCATGGAGTCTATCATCGCGGTGAAGCGGGGCGCATCCTGGCGCAGATTTCCGTCATGCCGCCATGGGATACCTTTGCCGTCCATCTCCACAGGGCCGAGCCTTCGCGCCGGCTGCAGATGAGCCGTGAGCCGCTCGGCGCCTGAACGGCCAAGCGCTTTCGATCACGCGGTCGGCGCGACCGGATCTATCGAGCGATATCCTGTCCTTCAGAAATGCGAGCTGTCTGCTCACTGTCATCGCGTCGTGCAAGATAGTGCAGCGGCGTGCTCGGCGCGTTGCTTCCTACTTACCTGTAGTTTATCTTTTCGGACAAGACGAGGCGGGCGACCGCCTTCGCTCTTGACAATGTTCGCGCTGAGCGTCGGACGTTGAAGCGCAAAACTGGTCGAAAAGGTCATGAGCTTGACGAGAAGACCGGTCGAGATAGAGCGACCAGAATTTCTGTCGCAGAACTTCGCTGCGGGGCACAAAGATTCGCAACCAATTTTCGCGCCGGTAAAATGGTCGCCCGCTCGCCGTAACCGAAACTTAAGCTGCAAAAATCATTCTAATGCTTCGCTGGCTAGCAAGCCGCGAGTCAGATATGCAATGCGCGCCGGGTCAATAACGGCCGTCGGCACAACGGAAGGGGCATGATATGGCTAAGCAGTCATCCAAAGCGCCGGCATCCAAGGCACCGGCAAAGTCACCGGCAAAGAAAGCACCGGCAAAAGCAGCCGCGGCAAAGGCCGCAACTGCTGTGAAGAAAGCAGCACCCGCTGCCAAAGCGAAGGCCGCTGCGCCTAAGGCAAAAGTAGCGCCGGCCAAAAAGCCGGTCGCCAAGGCCGCGGCAAAACCGGCCGTAAAGAAAGCAGCACCGGCCAAGGCTGCACCGGCAAAGAAGGCGGCACCGGCCAAGAAGCCGGCTGCAAAGGCCGTGGCGAAGCCTGCTGCGAAGAAGGCAGCACCGGCAAAGGCCGCCGCTGCGAAATCTTCTGCTGCAGTGAAGAAAGCAGCGCCCGCGGCCAAGCCGAAGGCAGCGCCCGCAAAGGCGAAGGCCAAGAAGTAGTCGCGGTCCTGCTACCGCCGGGGACAGTACTCACGATTGCCAGGGCGGGATGCCGGACAGGCGCCTCGCTTCTCGGTTGACGGTCGGGCAGGACGAGAAAGAGGCGGGAGGAAGACGTCTTTTCGCAACTCCCAGGACTTCGCCATGCGGCGAAGTCCGGTGGGATTTTCTTGGTTATCAAAACCAACCTTCGGTGCAAGGCCGAGTTGGCAGCTGATCGGATCTGGATTGTCCGACCTGCTCGCGTCTGCCGCCGCACCTCCGGCTCATCGCATCCGAAAGCGAGACTATGGCTGCACGCTGGCGGCGCGGTTTTCCGCCTCTGGCCGTTGATGAACCCTGCATGATCGGTCAACAGTGCCCGCGCACGAGCCCCTGTCGGAATCGATTTTCGGTGAGGGTCATGCGCGAAGTCACAATGCTACCGCGTCCTTTTGCGCGTCCAACAGGGCGTATGGAGCTGTAGCCGTCAAACAGGAATCGACAATGCCCAGACTGCTCTACGCGTCCACTTCTCCCTACAGTTCCAAGGTCCGCATGGCAGCACTTCATGCGGGCATTGCGGTCGATCTCGTGCCGATAAAGACCGAGGAAAGGCCGGCCGAACTGATCGGCGCCAATCCGCTCGGCAAGATCCCGGTGCTGGTGCTCGATGACGGCCGCTCGGTCCACGACAGCCGCGCCATCACCCAGCATCTCAACCGGATGTCGAAGAACGCATTGTTTCCGCGTAATCCCGACAAGCGCCTTGAGGCGGAGGTGCTGGAGGCATTGGCCGACGGTATCTGCGACTGCGCGCTGTCGATGGTCTATGAGCGGCGCAGGCGGCCGGAAGAGATGGTCTATCAGCCTTGGCTTGAGCGCCAATGGACGAAGATTGCGGCCGCGCTCGATCTGCTCAACGCCAACCCGCCGAAGCTGCCGAAGAAAATCACCCTCGGCCAGATCGCATTGCGCGCCTGCCTCGGCTATCTCTCGCTGCGTTTCGCTGGAAAATGGGAAAAGGGCCGCGGCCGGCTGACGCGCTGGGCGGCACGCTTCGACGAGAAGTTCCCGGAGCTGAAGCCCGCCATCCCGGCTTGAGGGCGGGCGGCCTAAAGCCGTGCCACAAAAAAAAAGCCGGGCGCGAGGCCCGGCTTTTTCGTGTCGTGGCTTGGACGACTTAGAACTTCATACCGACGCCGAAAGTGACGCGATTGTCGGTCGACTTGACCTTGCCGATACCGTCGAAGTCCTTCCTGCCGAAGTCCGTGTAACGATACTCGACACGGCCGAACACATTGTCGGTGATCTTGATGTCGGTACCCACGCCGGCTGTCCAGCCAAACTGGGTGTTGGTGTCGCTAACGCCGGCCGCTTCAATCTTCTGGTTCTTCAGCGCGCCACCGGCGGTGCCGTAAAGCAGGATATCCGGGCTGACGGAATAGCCGAGGCGGGCACGCAGCGAACCCTCGAAGCCACCCTTGGCCTCGATGCCGGCATCGTCGCCCTTGACGCCGTTGTAGCCGATGTCGGCTTCGGCACCGTAGACGAAGTTCTCCTGCTGCCAGTTATAGCCGCCGAAGACGCCGCCGACAAAACCCTTGGTGTCGACGTCGACGCCAATGTCTTTGGCTTTGGCATGGCCGGCAAAGCCGTAGCCGACGCTCACACCGGCATACGGACCGGCCCAGGATGCGACCGGAAGTTCTGCAATCGGGGCAGGTGCCGGCGGCTCTTCCTGAACCACGTCCGCGGCATAGGCGGTTCCGCCGAGGGCGAACAGCCCAAACGCCACCGCGAGCGGTCGCGCAAATTTAAGATTGGCTTGCATTGTTCTTTACTCCTTAAGCCACAGGACACAGGCTTGTTGTTTATGAGCGCCCTCAACCCGTCCGGGGGATGAAACGGATCCGGCGTTCAACGGTTCCAAATGTCGTGTCGAAATGCGGCTGAAGCGAACCTGAACTTGGGTCATTCCCTGGCACGAATGAGGCAGAACCTTGACGTTGCATCTTCGCAACAGCGAATGTCAGCAGGTTCGCCGTGCTGCACTGCACACGGCTTGGTGTAAGGGCTCCAGCGCCCTATATTGCGGTCGGGCTGGCCCGAATTCCGGTCGAGCCAGAACGCCCACCGGCCACTTTGCCACAATCTTGCCCCAGGTGGAAATGGGATTTAACGCTTGGCGGGCCATAATTTGCCGGCGCGATCCCGGCAGGTCGGAATCGGCATCGGATTAAGGATTGACAGATGAGCAAGGTCGCCGCGACGGCACTGGTGACGGGCGGGGCGAAGCGGATCGGCAGGGCGATCGTCGAGGACCTTGCCGCGCATGGTTTTGCCGTCGCCATCCACTGCAATCGCTCGCTGGCCGAGGCGGAGGCACTGGCGGCCGAAATCAACAATGATCATTTTGGTCGACATGGCCGGGCCGCCGTGGTTGCTGCCGACCTGACCGACATGGATGCCGTCGGCAACCTTGTCGGCCGCGCGGCGGCGGCGCTCGGGCCGGTGTCGCTGCTGGTCAACAACGCCTCGCTATTCGAGCACGACAGCGTTGAGGATTTCGACTGGCCGGCCTGGGATCGCCATTTCGCCGTGCATGTCAAGGCGCCGGCGCTGTTGGCGCAGACTTTCGCCCGGGCCTTGCCGCAGAATAGTGAGGGGCTGATCGTCAACATGATCGACCAGCGTGTCTGGCGGCCGACGCCGCGTTATTTTTCCTATGCGCTGTCGAAGTCGACCTTGTGGACGGCGACCGAGATGACGGCGCAGGCGCTGGGTCCCCGCATCCGCGTCAACGCCATTGGTCCTGGACCGACATATAAGAACACGCGCCAGCACGACAGCGATTTCGATGCCCAGATTGCCGGCCTGATCCTGAAACGCGGCCCGGAATTGCCGGAATTCGGTGCCACTATCCGTTATCTCTGGGCGGCACGCTCGGTTACCGGCCAGATGATCGCGCTTGACGGCGGCCAGCATCTTGCATGGCAGACGCCCGATGTGACAGGCATGACAGAATGAGCCCCATGGACCAGAAACAGAAAACGCGCGGTGGCGCCGACGACCTGCCGCCCGAAATCGACCTCGAGGACGAGGCGGCCGAAGAGGTCGTCGAGCCTGCAGCCAGCGGTCCGGACGTCACCTTCACCGCCATCGACTGGACCCCGCATGCCGGCGACGCCGACGGCATGGTCGGCGCCGAGGTGATCCAGACGCTGGTCAAGCGGCTGCCCAATGCGCCCGGCGTCTACCGTATGATGAATGCCACCGGCGACGTGCTCTATGTCGGCAAGGCACGCAGCCTGAAGAAGCGGGTCACCAGCTACGCGCAAGGCCGGTTCCACACCAGCCGCATCGGCCGCATGGTGCGCGAGACGTCGACGATGGAGTTCGTCGTCACCCGCACCGAGATCGAAGCGCTGCTGCTTGAAGCCAACCTCATCAAGCGCTTGCGGCCACGCTTCAACGTGCTGATGCGCGACGACAAGTCGTTCCCCTATATCCTGTTGACCGGCGACCATGTCTCGCCCGGCATCTACAAGCATCGCGGCGCGCGCTCGCGCAAAGGCGACTATTTCGGCCCCTTCGCCTCGGCCGGCGCCGTCGGCCGCACCATCAATTCGCTGCAGCGCGCCTTCCTGCTCAGGAGCTGCACCGACTCCTTCTACGAGAACCGCACCCGGCCTTGCCTTTTGTTCCAGATCAAGCGCTGCGCCGGCCCGTGCACCGGCGAAATCTCGCATAGCGACTATGCAAGGCTTGTGGCCGAGGCGAAGGATTTTCTCTCCGGCCGCAGCCAGAAGGTGAAGACGGAGATCTCCGCTGCCATGCAGCAGGCTTCGGAAAACCTCGATTTCGAACGCGCCGCCATCTATCGCGACCGGCTGGCGGCGCTGTCGCATGTGCAGAGCCATCAAGGCATCAATCCGCAGACCGTCGACGAGGCCGATGTCTTCGCCATCCATCAGGAGGGCGGCCAGGTCTGCATCCAGGTGTTCTTCTTCCGCACCGGCCAGAACTGGGGCAACCGCGCCTATTTTCCCAAGGCCGATCCGGCGCTCGAAGCCGGCGAGGTGCTGGGGTCGTTCCTGGCACAGTTCTACGACGACAAACCGACGCCGCGCACCATCCTGTTGTCGCATGGCGTCGAGGACCAGGAATTGCTGGCGGAGGCGCTCTCCACCCGCGCCGGCCGCAAGGTGTCGATCTCGGTACCGCAGCGCGGCGAGAAGAAGGACCTGACCGACAATGCGCTGCAGAATGCGCGCGAAGCGCTCGGCCGGCGGCTCGCCGAAACCTCGACGCAGGCGCGGCTGCTCACTGGCTTTGCCGAAACCTTCGGCCTGGAAAAACCGCCGGTGCGCATCGAGGTCTATGACAACTCGCACATCATGGGCACCAACGCCGTCGGCGCCATGGTAGTCGCCGGGCCGGAAGGTTTTGTGAAGAACCAGTATCGAAAGTTCAACATCCGCTCGACCGAGATCACGCCGGGCGACGATTTCGGCATGATGCGCGAGGTGATGCAGCGGCGCTTTTCGCGGCTGTTGAAGGAACATGGCGATGCCCCGCAGTTCGGGGGCTCGGGCGAGGCGGGCCCTACCGAACCGGGCGACGATATCGAGGACGCGGGCGGCTTTCCCGCATGGCCCGACGTCATCCTCATCGACGGCGGCCAGGGCCAGATGACGGCGGTGCACAAAATCCTCGCCGATCTCGACATAGAGGACCGCGTGGTGGCCATCGGCATCGCCAAGGGGCAGGATCGCGATGCCGGCCGCGAACGCTTCTTCGTCAAGGGCAGGGTCCCATTCTCGCTGCCCGTACGCGATCCGGTGCTCTATTTCGTCCAGCGGCTGCGCGACGAGGTCCATCGTTTTGCCATCGGTTCGCACCGCGCCCGCCGCAAGAAGGAGATGGTCAAGAGCCCGCTCGACGAGATCAGCGGCATCGGCCCCGGCCGCAAGCGCGCGCTGCTGATGCATTTCGGTACGGCCAAGGCGGTCAGCCGCGCCGCCGTCGAGGACCTGGTCAAGGTCGACGGCATTTCCGAGCAGGTGGCGAAATTAGTCTATAATCATTTTCACGAGAGCTAAGACCTATTGCCGATATTTCGGCTGGCTAATCGATTCTGGCCTGTTGACCCCCCACATTCGCTTCTGATTTGACTAAGCAGGCAGAAAGAGTTCCCAAAACATGTCCCAGCGCGCGTTCAACCTGCCCAACATGCTCACTTACGCCCGCATCCTGGCGGTGCCGCTGGTCGTGCTGTGCTTTTTCCTGGAGGGGCATCTGAAATCGAGCGACTTCGCCCGCTGGTCGGCGCTCATCATTTTCCTGCTCGCCTCGATCACCGATTACTTCGACGGCTATCTGGCCCGCGCCTGGCAGCAGACCTCCAACATCGGCAAGATGCTCGACCCGATCGCCGACAAGCTGCTGGTCGCCACTTGCCTGCTGCTGCTTGCCGCCGATACCGATCGTCATGCCGGCATCGCCGGCTGGTCGCTATGGGCGGCGATCATCATCCTGTGCCGCGAGATCCTGGTTTCGGGCCTGCGCGAATATCTGGCGGCCCTGAAGGTCTCGGTGCCGGTGACGCAGCTCGCCAAATGGAAGACCACCATCCAGATGATCGCCATCGCCTTCCTGCTGGCGGGACCGGCCGGCGACAAGATCTTCCCGCTGACCACCCAGACCGGGCTGGTGCTGCTGTGGATCGCCGCCCTGGTTACGCTCTACACCGGCTACGACTATTTCCGCGCCGGCCTCAAGCACATCATGGATGAATAAAATGTCGACGAAGCTCATCTATTTCGCCTGGGTGCGCGAGCGGATCGGCAGACCGGAGGAAGAGGTCGAACTGCCGGCAGGCATCGAAACGGTCGCCGACCTGTTGCGCTGGCTGAAATCGCGCGGCGAGGAGTACGAGAACGCGCTGCAATATCCTGACGTGATCCGCGTCGCCATCAACCAGGAACATGTCGAGCACCGCGAGAAGATTGCCGGCGCGCGCGAGATCGCGCTGTTCCCGCCGATGACCGGTGGCTGAACCATGTCCGCGGTGGTGCCGGTCGTGCGCATCCAGGCGGAGGATTTCGACGTCGCCGCCGAGATCGCCAGGCTGACCAGGGGTCGCAACGACATCGGCGCTGTGGTGACCTTCTCCGGCCTTTGCCGCGACGAGCAAGGCAGGCTCTCCGCGCTCGAGCTCGAACATTATCCCGGCATGGCGGAAGCCGAGATTTCCCGCATCGCCGGGGAGGCAATCGAGCGCTGGCCGCTGCAGGGGCTCACCGTCATCCATCGCCACGGCAAGATCGCGCCGGGCGAAAACATCGTCCTGGTGGTGGCCGCTTCCGCCCACCGGCAGGCGGCGTTCGAGGCCGCGAATTTCCTGATGGACTATTTGAAATCACGGGCGCCGTTCTGGAAAAAGGAACACCATAGCGACGGTTCCGAGGGCGGCTGGGTCGACGCCAAGGAGGCCGACGACAAGGCAGCGAGCCGCTGGAAACGAGACTGACCAGGCTTTCCGCGAGCCCTCAACCTTTGTCAGCGCCGATCAGATGATCGAGCGAAATCCGGCCGGGTCCCCAGGCCATGATGCCCAGCGCCATCGCCGCCCAGGTAATGTGCAGCGGCCAGCCGTCCGGCACGGTGAGCTCGATGACCAGCGTCATCAGCAGCAACCCGAATGCCGCCAGTCGCGTCGCCAGGCCGAAAACAAGGAGAACTGGCAACACGATCTCCGCTGACCCTGAGGCGAACGCCACCAGCCCAGGTGCCGGAAAATCGTAAGGGCCGCCCGGCAGATGCAATTTGAGTTCCGAGCTGAAAAGCAGCACGGCGACATCGTTCAACTGTAGAAAACCGTCCCATTTGTTGACGCCGGATCGCCAGAACGGGACGGCGAGGGCGCAGCGCAGAACAAGCTGCGTCAGCGATGGCGTCGCGATCGTGCGCAGGGCGGCATTCAGCCTTTCGACGAGGGCGGCGACCCCTCGCGATTCGGTGCTCGCGTTCTGTCCATCGCTCATCGTGCTCGCCTTTCCTGATGTGCTGTCGTGAAGACTCCCGCTTCCAGCACGCCGGCAATGTTGGCGGAAAGCTCGAATTCGGCACTCTCCGCAAATGCCGCCGCGGCCGCCGCGCCGAGCGACTCGCCCGCGATCAGATGCGAGATAAACACAGCGCCGCCGGGCGGCAGGTGGCGAACGAAGACCTCAAGGCCGGGCCGCGTGACCAGCGCATCTTCAGCGCCCGTTGCCCGGATCGGCCCAACAGGAGCCTCGTTCCGGTTTGTCGCGAAGACCGTGACTGCCGGGAACCGAGAGCGCGCGACCCGCGTCGCCGGATGCGGCCGCAGCCTGGTATCGGCAAGCCTCTCGCGAGGGATCGACGCCAGTGCCTCAGCCGACAGCGCCTCCGCGTCGGCGGCATGATAGGCGTCAAGCCAGGCCCGCTCGATGCGCGCCACGTCGGCCAGCCACGGCATCGACTGCGCGTATTCGTAGCGCTCGATGAAATCGGGAAAGTCGCGGCCATATTCGAATAGAAGCGGCGAGGTGGGTGGCGTTTCGCGGATGTGAAATCGCGCCATCGCGCAAAAAAAATCCGGGCCGGTGATGCGCAGCGTCGCTGGAAAGCTGGCGGCCAGCGCATCGATCAGGCTGACCGTGACGTTGTTGCGGTAGACGGCATATCGCTTGACCGCAGCCTTCCCGTTCGGCCCCGAGACAGAGTCAGGCGGGGCACGGTCAGGATCGAGCAAACCGGCGGTGAATGCCGCGGCATAGTCAAGCCGGCGGCCGAGATCGCCCGACTGGAGCTCATCCTGCGGCATGGGCTTTTCCGAAATCGGCATGACGGTCGAGGATGGCTTGGGCGGCCGCTGCCTCCGCCTTGAGCACCGGCCACTCGGGAATGTCGCTGTCCCATTCGATCAGCGTCGGCAGTGGCCCGCATCGGCCGATGACGGTATCGAAGAGCTTCCAGACCGCGTCGGCAACCGGGCCGTCATGGCTGTCGATGAGCAGCAGGTCGCCCTCGTCGTCCTTCTGCTCGGCGTGCCCGGCCAGATGGATTTCGCCGACATGTTCGAGCGGGAAGTCCGCGAGATAAGAACGTGCCGAATAGCCGTGATTGGTGGCCGAGACTAAGACGTTGTTGACGTCGAGCAGCAGGCCGCAGCCGCTACGCCGAACCAGCTCGCGGATGAAATCCGTCTCGCTCATCGTCGATTCCGGAAAAAGCACATAGGTCGAAGGATTCTCGAGCAGGATCGGACGGCCGATCGTGCCCTGCACCTCGTCGATGTGATCCGCCACCCGCGAAACCGTTGCCGGCGTGTAGGGCAGGGGAAGCAGGTCGTTGTAATAGGTGGTGTCGTGGGTCGACCAGGCGAGATGCTCTGAAACGAGCACCGGCTCGTAGCGATCGACCAGCGCCTTGAAACGACCGAGATGCGCCTTGTCGAGCGGCTGCGGGCCGCCGATCGACATGCAGACGCCATGCAGCGAGACGGGATAGTTGCGGCGGATGCGGGCGAGCGCGTCGTGCGGCGGGCCGCCGGCGCCCATGTAGTTTTCCGCATGAACCTCGAAGAAGCCGCTTTGGGGGCCGTCGCCGAGGATTGCGGACAGATGCTCATGCTTGAAACTGATGCCGGCAAGGCCGGCGACCGGGTGCGCCGGAAAGCGCAAGGTCTTCGACATGCGGGATGCTGGACGGCTCGGTCCTTTCATCGTCATCGCCGCTTTCCGGGCAGGGTGCATCGCTTACGATGGGACGTCGCGGGTCAGCTCGGTGGGTGAGCCCTTGCGGCCGCCGGGTAGGTCCATCGTCGTGCAGGTGCCGCCGTCGACGAACTTCCAGGCGTTGCCTTGATAGTCGACGGTCGAGGTGCCTTGGCAGGTGGTCCCCGGGCCTGCCTTGCAGTCGTTCTGCCCCTTCAAGGCGACGCCAAAGCACTTCTCCTTGCCGGCGTCCATCGCTGCCTTGACCTGTGCCTCGGTCAGCGGCGCGGCCGTCGCAAAAGAAGCAAGAGCCGTGGCAACGGCGCTGGCCAGTAAGGCCGCGCTCACGGTTGATCTCGTTGACATGATTTCACCTCCGGTTGGGTTTTAAGCGCACTCTCCTCAGCGCGCACTGGTCAGTTCGGTCCGGACACCGACCGTGTTACGTCTGTTTGGAACACGAATTCGTGATCGCCTGAGGCTTGGCCGAGCGTGGCCGGAACAGAGTTTGCGGAGCGGCCGAGGAGGCGGACGATAAGGCGGCGGGCCGCTGAAAGCAGCGCCGGCCAAATAAATCCCTGCGACAGCCATCCCATACCCCGCCAGCCATTCATTGACCGCAATCCTGCGAGACCTTTGGCCGGAAGGGGAGCAGGATCATGCTGGACAGGATCGCCGAGTTCTTCATCTTCGGACTGGTGCCGCTGGCCGTCGGCATACTTGCCGTTCCGGATCGTTCCGTGGCTGCCGAAAAGACCCTCAAGGGCGAGGTGATGTATCGCGAGCGCATCGCGCTGCCGCCCAATGCCGTGCTTTCCGTGCAGCTTGCCGACGTGTCGCTGGCCGACACGCCGGGCGCAATCATCGGCGAGCGCAAGGTCGTGCCAGCCGGCCAAGTGCCGATCAAGTTCGAGATCAGCTTCGATCCGCGGGTGGTCCGGCCTGATATGACCTACGCGCTGCAGGCGCGCATCACTGTCGATGACCGGCTGCTGTTCGTCACCGACACGCGCCATCAGGTCGACCCACTCAGCGACGCACCACAGACCATCATGCTGAAAATGGCGGCGCCGGTCGACGAGCCGGCGGCAGCTTCCGTGTTCGGCCAAAGCTGGCTGGTCGAATATATCGACGGCATCGGCGTGATTGCCGAGCCGCGGGCGACCTTCCGCATCAGCGAAGCCGGCAAGGCCGGCGGCAGCGGCCCTTGCAACGTCTATTTCGCCACCGCCAGGATAAACGGATCGACGATCGCTATCAGCGACATCGGCTCGACCTTCAAGGCGTGCGCGCCACAGGTCATGGCCGAGGAAAAGGCGCTGTTCGAGGCGCTGGCCAAGGCGGCATCCTACCACGTCGACGCCGGTAAGCTTGTCATTGCCGACAGAGACGGCCGCGACATCCTGCGCTTCGACGCCGCGAGCTAGCACTTCGTCCGCGCCGACTGGCCCGCGCGGCAGCCGCATGCCGATCACGTTGTGTTTCACCGGGAATAGGCCGGGCAGGGGGTCCGTTAGTCATTCATAAGATGGCGGGTAAGGCAAAAGGGACGTTTGTCCCTTCGTTGAAGCCGCCAGAATGGCTGCGGCTCGTTCTGGCCACTCAAAGGAGTCCAGAGATGAAAACGCATTCGCTTATCCTTGCCGCCACCGGTGCATCGCTCCTTGCCTTTACCGGCCTTGCCAAGGCGGACGACCATCTCGTCAACGCTCTTGACCACGGTCTCAAAGCGGACAGCCAACCGTTCCAGACCAACAAGGCCGGCCATAGCGGCGATCTCGCGCCGGGGCAGGGCAGCCCGTTTTCAGGTGAAGAGACCAAGACCCCGTCCACCGACACGCCAGCGGCGAATGAACATGCGAACGTGAAGGAACGCCAGGCGAAATAGACTGGCAGAACCCGCCGCTAGGGGGCGGCGGGCGAACATATATCGGGCGACGATGCCGCATCTCATGCGATATTCTCAATTCGTCGCTAGTTTGAATACCGCGCCATAGTGATAGGGCGGCACATCAAACAGCTCTGCGAGCTTGAATCCGCTCGCTTCCACCGCCGCGGTGGTCTGTTCGGGTGACAGCCTGAGCTCGGTCTTTGGCCCGCGCGGCTCGCCCAGGACTGTGGTTTGCTCGCGCGGATACTGGTGCCAGTTCACGATGGCAAAACGACCGGCAGGGCCAAGCGTCGTCCGCAAGGCGCGGGCAAGGCGCGGCCGGTCCAGAACGCCATGGAAGGCGTTGGCCATGAAAACGAAGTCGACGGTTTGAGGCACCAGCCCTGCAAGTTCATAGGCGTCGCCCGCCACAAACTCGCAATTGCTCGCGCCGCCTTCGGCCAGTCGCCGCCTGGCGACTTCGAGCAGATCGGCATCAATGTCGATGGCGATTACATGACGGGCGACCCTGGCGATTGGCAGCGTGAACCAGCCGTCGCCGCAGCAGAGATCGACCACGTCCGTGCCGGGCTTCATACCTACTGCCGCCAGCACGCTGGCAGGCTCGGGCCACAGCGCTTCCCACCAGCCGCTGGTTGGCATTTCGGTGCCCTGGAAGAAGCCGGGAATGGTGCTGGTCATGGCCTGGTCGGCTCCATTGTCGGGATCGCGTTTGATCCGCCCCTTCGAGCTTAACGCACCCGTGACCCGCCGAGGAGCCTGAAGCTGACAATGTTCGCTAATGCATGTCGCGCAAAAGTGTGCAGCGGTCTTGTGATAACGACATGCATCAAAACAAGAAAACTAAAGCGCATCGCATGAGGTCGGTCGAACGCGACGCGCTTTAGCGAAAAAGGCCGGCGTTGTGCCGGCCTTTTTGATGGGGTTCGGGATGCCGGCTCAGCCGACGATCTCGGTGTCCGAGAACCAGTATTTGATCTCCTGCGCGGCGGTTTCAGGCGCATCGGAACCATGCACGGAATTCTCGCCGATCGACAGCGCGTGCAGCTTGCGGATGGTGCCTTCGGCGGCGCTTGCCGGATTGGTGGCGCCCATCACTTCACGGTTCTTGGCGATGGCGTTCTCGCCTTCCAGTACCTGCACGACCGTCGGGCCCGACGACATGGACTCGACCAGCTCGCCAAAGAACGGACGCTCCTTGTGAACAGCATAAAAACCTTCCGCCTCGCGGCGGCTCATCCACACCCGGCGCGAAGCGACGACGCGCAGGCCGGCATCTTCCAGTATCTTGGTGATAGCGCCGGTGAGATTGCGACGGGTCGCGTCGGGCTTGATCATGGAAAAGGTGCGTTCGAGCGCCATGGGGTCGTCCTTGTGATGGAGAGTGGAATTGAAGGTGGCGGGCTCTATACAAGCCGCCCGCCGCCTTGCCAAGGGGAGGCCGGCAGGGGATGGGAGGTCAATGGGAGCAGCACCGTCGGCGAAGCTGCCAGAGGAGGGGTTTGTCCCATGAACTCTCAAGAACTGGGTTCCTCGCCATACGAAAGTGGGGAGAGGTGGCCGCGAAACGGCCGGAGAGGGGCCTTCGTAGAGCGCAGTCCCCTCTCCGGTCTCGGCTTCGCCGAGCCACCTCTCCCCACTTTCGTGGGGCGAGGAACCCAACCTGGAATGAAGCCGCGCCCTATAGCGCGTCGTCGTCAGCCTGACCTACCGTCGTCATAACTGCATCTCGATCGTCAGGTTGGCCGTGTCGCCAGCCCCGAGGCCTTCGCGAACCCGCACCGCGGTCTTGATCCGCAAGAGCAGGCTGCCGGATTTCTTGTCGGGAAACAGCAATGTCCGCCATCTGGTCTGGCCGATGACGGCTTGGACGCCAAGCGAGCCCCAGGGTCTTGCCGCCCCCACCATCGCCGTCTTGATCCGGGCCCCAAGCTCCGGCGGCAGCGTCACGAAATGCCAGCCGCCCTTGCCCCGGATAGACCCAGATCTCGGCCTGCATGTCATAGCGGAACATTTCTGTGCCCTTCCTCAGGTCAAGGCCGTCATGACTGGCTTTGCCATGCTGCCTTGTTGGCGATACTGACGATCGGCGAACCATCGATGATTTCCACAGCCCTGCGGGGGAAAGCCATTCTTCCCTGCAAAGAGGATGGCAGCGCCGCCATTGCACTACCGCCTTGTCACGATAGACGGCCGCCGGGTTTCCCAGCCTTCCCGTTCCAGTTCCGGCACGCTGTGGTTCTCGCTCGGGTAGCCGATGCAGAAGTAACCGATCAGCGTCCACTCCGGCGGGACGTCCAGGATTGTCGCCATCTCGGCCGGATCGAGGATCGAGACCCAGCCCATGCCTATTCCTTCGGCGCGCGCAGCCAGCCACATCGTGTGGACCGCCATGACAGCCGAATAGTCTATGGTGGCTGGCATGGTCAGGCGTCCAAGCCCATGCCCTTGCTCGGTTGCGCGGTCGGCGAAAACCGCAAGCTGGCAGGGCGCCTCATTCAGGCCGGCAAGCTTCAGGCGACCATAGAGCGCGGCGCGTTCGCCGCAAAAATTTGCGAGTGCCTCCGCGTTGCAGCGCTCGAAGCATGCCCTGACGGCGGCGCGGCGTGCTTCGCTCTCGACGATGACGAAGCGCCAGGGCTGGCTCAGCCCGACGGACGGCGCGGCGCTGGCAAGCTCGAGCAGCCGCTCCAGCGCCCCTTCGGGGAGCGGCGTCGGCTTGAACCGCCTGACGTCGCGCCGCCACAGGAAAAGATTGGCGAGCCCGGCGCGAAAGTCGGCCGGGAACTCTGGGTTTGCGGTCATGGCGCGCTGCCTTTGTTATGGTTGCCCGTTCGCCGGACTTCGTCTTGTTTGCTTCGATCCGGGCAGTGATGAGGCGCCTCAAGCGACACTTCGGCTACCCGCATTGTCGCATTTCGCCGGGCGCGAATTCTAATGCATGTCGCGCCAAAGCATGTCCTCGGGCTTGACCCGGGGGTGTGCAGCGGTTTTGCGGTAACGACATGCATCAAAAAACGAACCTAAAGCGCGCCACATGAGGCCGGTCGAACGCGAGGCGCTTTAGCCGAGGCCGGACGACATCGCCGCGATCTACGCCGTTGGACCTTGATCGGCAAACAAAACCCGCCTCGGCAAGCCGGGCGGGTCGTTGGAGCCAATTAGCACCATACCCAGATTAATAGCATAGCTGCCGGCACAAAGCAAGAACAAAATGTGGCGTTGCCGATGAAACTGCCGATTTCAACTCTCGAGTGGGGCGATCGCTGCGGCCGCGACCGTGCGGCCGAGGCCGCCATGCAGATCGAGGCATCGTTCGAACCATTGCGCCACCACATCGCTGTCGTCGAGTAGCCGGTAGGGCGTGGCGATGCGCGCCCATTGCAGCGCGCCGAAAACGATGTAGTCGGCAAACAGCGGCGACGGGCCGCCGATGAAGGGCTGATAGCCAAGCATCGAGCGGAGCGGCTCCAGCGAGGCGCGGAAGCTGGCGAGCCTGGCGTCGCGGGTGGCGTATACCGCCTCCAGGCGCTTGCCGAAGCGCTGCTCGCGGTTCTGGCGGAAATAGGCGGCGTTCGCCTCGTCCTGCATGGCATGCAGGTCCAGTATCGCTGCGGTGGTGACGTAGGGATGGATGGTCAGCTGCGACCAGCGTTCGATGAAGCGCGCCGTCGCCTTGCCGCCGTCGCCGGAAAACAATGTCGGCCGCTCGGGATAGGCCTCCTCGAGATAGAGCGCGATAGCAAAGGAATCGGCGACCACCGCCTCTCCGTCGCGGATCACCGGAACGAGCTTCGAGACGCCGCCTTCCACCTTCGGCACTTCGAGAAAACGGGTCGGCACGCTGGTGATGTCGAGCCCTTTGTGGGCCAGCGCCATCACCGCCTTCCAGCAATGTGGGCTGAATGGGCGGGCGGCGTCGCGTCCGACAAGGTCGTAGAGCAGAATGGTCATTGGCGGCAGCGTCCTTGCAGTCTAACTATGCCCGAAACAGACCCGCGCGAAACAGGGTCTCGCAGGTCGAGAGAAGAATGAAACAGCATTTCAGGATGTTTGCGGCCTACAATCAATGGGCTAATGGCCGCATCTACGATGCCGCCGCCGATCTCGACGAGGAAGAGTTCGACCGCAATATCGGCGTCTTCTTCGGTTCGATGATGGGAACGCTCAACCACCTCCTGGCAGCCGACCGTATCTGGATGAAACGCTTCACCGGCGAGGGCGACGCGCCGGCAAAGCTCGACGCGATCCTGCACCGCGCGTTGCCCGGCTTGCGGCTGGCGCGCGAGGCCGAGGACAAACGGATCATCCACTGGGTAGACGGCCTGAGCGACAAGGCGCTGTCGGGCCGCTTCTCCTATATGACCGTCTCGGATATGCGCACCGTCTCGCAGCGGCTGGCGCCGGCGCTCGACCACTTCTTCAACCACCAGACCCACCACCGCGGCCAGGCGCACGCGATCCTGACCATTCTGGGCAAGCCAAGCCTCGGACTGGACCTGACGATGTTCCAGCGCAGCGAGGAGGGCAGGGCATTCGCCTGAACTTGGGATGGCTGGTGAAGCGGACGGTGGTAGAGGACGATCCGCCGAGATTGCAAAACCTACCAAAACATTTTATGGAGCGCACGGTCGTGAGGGCGGCCGCTTCAGCAGCATTCAGCAGCAACAGCGAGAATTGGCACGCATGCCCAATGAACCCTTGCGCCTCGTGGCGTTCTTCGCCGTGGTCCTGGCGCTTCTCAACTCCGGTTATTATTTCCATCAGGGCGACATCGTCGCGACCATCTATTTCATGATCGGCGCCATTCTTGTGACCGCGGTCACCCGGATGAGCATCAGAAGGCAGCTGATTTAGGACCGATCTTCTTATCCGGCCGCCATCTCGACGGCTGGTTCGCTTCGACTGCGATCGAATTGAAAGCAAAGTCTTAGGACTTCGTTTGCGCTGTTGCTTCAAGGTAGCCGGCCGAAGCAGGAGCAAAAGCATGCAGATCGATTTGTCCCCGACGAGCTGGGGCAGGGTCGTGGCGGTTACCGTCGCGGGCACGGCGGTCTGCATTGCAGCCGCGTTCTTCGTCGATTCCTTCAATTTCCCGTATTTGTCGCCGGAAGCGCTGTGGCGGGCGCAGCTCACCGACCTGCTGCTGCCGCTCGTCCTGGCCAGCTCGTTCTTCTCTTTCCTGATGTGGAAAATGCGCCAGCTGGCGATCGCGCAGAAGACACTGGCCGTCGTCGCGGCGACCGACAGCCTGACGGCGGTATTCAACCGGGGTGCGTTTTCCATGCTCGTCGAGGCCTATCTAGAACAGGCCCGCAGCCATTCCGTCGTTAATGCCGGCGCCTTGCTGATCGTCGATGCCGACCATTTCAAATCCGTCTACGACCGCCTCGGCCACGACTGCGGAGACCAGGCGCTCAAGCTGATCGCCAGGACGATCCAGGGCCAGCTACGCGGCGCCGACATCGTCGGCCGGATCGGCGGCGAGGAATTTGCGGTTTTCCTTCCCGGCGCAGATCCTTCGCAGTCCTGGCTGGTAGCGGAGACAATTCGCCGACGCGTCCGTGAGGCGGAGTTCTCGCCTGGCGGCCGGCCCTGTCCTCTCTCGGTCAGCATCGGCGGCGTGGCGTTCAGCGGGCCGACCACCTACGCCGAGATGTTCGTGGTGGCGGACAAGCACCTTTACAAGGCCAAATCGAACGGCCGCGATCAGGTCAGTTTCGAACCCGCGGCAGCGGGCGACGCGCCGGGCGGCGGCCCGATGACGGTCCATTGATGGTCGTTTCTGTCAGGCGGCGTAGCCGCCGAGGCCCCGGGCGACGGGCTTGACCGAGACTGCCGGCTGGGCGGCCGGCCAGAGAATGCCTGCCGTCACGGCGAAGGTGATCAGGGCGTCGCGTGCCGCTTCGGCCGAGATCTCGCCGGCACGTGCCGCCTCGCAGGCCTTTACCGCCGCACCATAGCTCAGCCGCCGGCGCGAAGGCGGGAACTCGGTCAGGAATTCGTGCATCTCGGAGAACGAAGCGATTGTACGCTTGTAGCCGGCGCCAACAGTTAGGGCGACCGGGGTGGAAAACGTCCTGTCGTGCATTCTGGCCTCTCGAATGGGCGGAGGTCACGGCGGACGCCGTTCTCCGGTCTGGGGGTCGGGCAGAAACGCGGATCACGGCGCGAGGTTCCATGTTGCCGGGACTGTTTTTTCGCCGGCTCCGGGAGCGGTCGCCGGGCGAGCAGCGCCAGCGGCGAGGCGGGTGCCTATTTCCACATGCCGCGCATGTGGGCGCCGAGGTCGACACGCACCTGCGGCTGGCGGCGCGGATCGTCCCTGGCCTGGACGCTGGCCCATGCCACCTGCTCGAAGGCGCCGAGGATCGAGCGCGGGATGAAGCGCGTGCGCGAGGCATAGACATGGCGGTCGCCGCGCGCCGCCTGGCCGTGCACGAAAAAGCGATGCGGCATGACCAGGTGCAGGCTATCCTTGGCGCGCGTCATCGCCACGTAGAGCAGCCGCCGCTCCTCGTCGACGTCCTCCTTGCTACCGACGCCGAGATCGATCGGGATGCAGCCGTCGACGGTGTTGAGTACGAAGACGTTCTTCCACTCCTGGCCCTTGGCCGAATGGATCGTCGACAGGATCAGATAATCCTCGTCGCGGTGCGGTGGGCCGGCCTCGTCGCTGGTCGCGTCCGGCGGATCGAGCGTCAGCTCGGTGAGGAAGCGCTCGCGCGACGCATAGCCGGAAGCGATCTGCTCGAGTTGCAGGAGATCGGCCCGGCGCGTCGTTGCATCCTCGTGGATACGTTCCAGATGCGGCTCGTACCAGAGCCTGACCTGTTCGATGTCGGCCGGCCATTTTTGCGCGCCGGTGCGCAGGCCGCTATAGAGGGCGACAAAGCCCGGCCAGTCGTCGGCGGCACGCTGCGGCGGCCGATAGCGGGCAAGCCCCATCGTCTCGTCAAGCGAATTTGCCATGGTCTCGACGATCGCATTGGCGGCCGAAGGGCCTATGCCCGGCAGAAGTTGCAGCACGCGAAAGCCGGCGACGCGGTCGCGCGGGTTTTCGGCAAAGCGCAGCACGGCGAGCACATCCTTGACGTGGGCGGCATCGAGGAATTTCAGTCCGCCGAACTTGACGAAGGGGATGTTGCGGCGCGTCAGCTCGATCTCCAGCGGGCCGCTATGGTGCGAGGCGCGAAACAGCACCGCCTGTGCTTTGAGAACGGTGCCGGCCTCGCGTTCGGTGAGTATCGCCTGGCAGACATAGCTCGCCTGCTCGGTCTCGTCGCGCACGCTCACTAGCTTCGGCTTTTCCGCAGATTTGCGCTCGGTCCAGAGATTTTTGGTGAAACGCTCCGACGCTTCGCCGATCACCGCATTGGCGGCCGCCAGGATCGTCTCGGTCGAGCGGTAGTTGCGCTCCAGCATGACGACTTCCGCCGGCTGCGCGAACTGCTTGGGAAAATCCAGGATATTGCGCACTTCCGCGGCGCGGAACGAATAGATCGACTGCGCGTCGTCGCCGACCACCGTAAGCCCCGATCCGTCGGGCTTGAGCGCCGTCAGGATCGATGCCTGCAGCCGGTTGGTGTCCTGGTATTCGTCGACCAGCACATGGTCGAAACGCGCACCCAGATGCGCGGCGATTTCCGGCTCGCCGGCCATCTGCGCCCAATAGAGTAGCAGGTCGTCGTAATCGAGCACATTCTGCGCCTGCTTGGCCTCGACATATCGGGCGAACAATTGCTTCAGCTGTTCGGCCCAGCCGGCGCACCACGGGAACACCGAACCCAGCACCTCGCCGAGCGGCGCCTGTGCGTTGACCGCACGCGAATAGATCGCAAGGCAGGTGCCCTTGGTCGGGAAGCGGGCTTCGGTCTTCGAAAACCCAAGCTCGTGGCGGGCGAGATTCATCAGGTCGGCGGAATCCTCGCGGTCGTGGATGGTGAAGGCGGGATCGAGACCGATCTCCAGCGCATAATCGCGCAGCAGCCTGGCGCCGATGCCGTGGAACGTGCCGGTCCAGCTCAGCGCATCGGTAATGACGGAGGCATCGCGCCCCAGCACCTCGCCGGCGATGCGCTCGACCCGCTTGGCCATTTCCGCTGCGGCACGGCGCGAAAATGTCATCAAAAGGATACGGCGGGGGTCGGCACCCCTGACGATCAGATGCGCGACCCGGTGCGCCAGCGTGTTGGTCTTGCCGGAGCCGGCGCCGGCAATCACCAGCAACGGCCCGGCGATCTTGCCGTCGCCATGTTCGACGGCAAGCCGCTGCTCGGCGTTGAGCTTCGCCAGATAGGCCGGCTGGAAGGACGAATCACGGGCGGCAAGGTTCATCGCCCATCAAGCATCGTTTCTGCTTTGTTCGCAACGGTTTGCGGAGCCGGAACAGGGCTCGTGAACGAAGAAGCCTGGCGGGCAGGCCTGTCGACTAACGCTCGGGCTCGACGCCCATCCTTGCCGATTGCCGCCGCAGCGCCTCGCGATCGTCCTGTGGCGGCGGCAGCAGCCGCGGATCGAAATCGTCGGGCACCTCGTCGATCACTTTCTTGGCGACGCGATAGGCGACATAGACGATTGCCCCGGCGATGAGCAGACGGATCATGCCTTCCTCCATTGATTGTGCAGCAACCGGAGACGCGGCATTTTGTTCCCCGGCTCCTTGGCGAATGCGGGAACGACACCGGCCGCGCAACCAAATTGCCGACGCCTCGTTGTCGGGCGAGAGGAGACTGCGATGAAAAAGCGCTCAATCCTGCTGCTTATGGCAGCTCTGACGGTTGCGGGTTGCGACAACAACATCCAGCCGACCAAAGCCCCCGGCGACACCGTCGAGCAGAACCCGCAGGTCGACAAGAATCCGGTGCCGAAGTCTACGACCGGCGGCGATCAGCCCGGCACGCCGCCGAAACAATGACCGCCTCAAATGGCGTCGGCGCCGGTCAAGGAGGGTGGCCGGCGCCGCTTGGGAGGAAGCTGATGGCGCCGGCCAGGCGGAGATCAGGCCCGCCGCACATCCAAGGATAGCCGAGTCTTTCCGCAGCGTCATGGTCGATAGCGTACAGACGGCACGCCCCTGTGGACAAACGTGTCGGCCACGGCAGCGTTTGTTCATCACATAGTTCGTTCTTCCCATGGAACAAACCAGGCTGCTGCGTGTTTGGATGTCGATCGGACGCTCCCAAGGCCGCCGTTCACGAAAGAACCCGCGATCCTTATCCCCCCTCAGGATCGCGGGTTCTTTTTGCGTTTGCGGGAAGTTGCGGCGCGACAGGCTGACTTGCTTGCTGCCGGTTTTCGCGCCTTATGCGGCGAGCCGGGGCTCAAGCCCTTGCGAAGCATGGTTGTCCCGTGCAAAAGCCCGGCCATGCTGATCATCAACGACCTTTCGCTCCGCATGGCCGGACGCCTGCTTCTCGACCATGCCTCACTGACCTTGCCGGCCGGCAGCAAGGCTGGCCTTGTCGGCCGCAACGGCACCGGCAAGACAACCTTGTTCAAGGCGATCACCGGCGACCTCGCCTCCGAGACCGGCTCGATCAGCCTGCCCAAAAACACGCGCATCGGCCAGGTCGCGCAGGAAGCGCCTGGCACCGAGGAGCCGCTGATCGAGATCGTGCTCAAGGCCGACCTCGAACGGAGTGCCCTGCTCGAAGAGGAAAAGACGGCGACCGACCCGCACCGCATCGCCGACATCCACATGCGGCTGGCCGATATCGACGCGCACTCGGCCGAGTCACGCGCGGCCACCATTCTCGCCGGCCTCGGCTTCGACGATGCCGCGCAGCGGCGCCCGGCCTCGTCCTTCTCCGGCGGCTGGCGCATGCGCGTCGCGCTGGCCGCAGTGCTGTTTGCCGAGCCCGATCTGCTGCTGCTCGACGAGCCGACCAACTATCTCGATCTCGAAGGCACGCTATGGCTGGAAAACTACGTGTCGAAATACCCGCATACCGTGCTGCTGATTTCGCACGACCGCGACCTGCTCAACCGCGCCGTCAATTCGATCGTCCATCTCGACCAGAAGAAGCTGACCTTCTGGCGCGGCGGCTACGACCAGTTCGAGCGCCAATACACCGAGCAGCGCGAATTGCAGGAGAAGGGCCGCGTCAAGCAGGAAGCCGCGCGCAAGCACATGGAATCCTTCGTCGAGCGCTTCCGCGCCAAGGCGTCGAAGGCGAGGCAGGCGCAGTCGCGCATCAAGGCACTGGAGAAGATGAAACCGATCGCCGCGATCGTGAACGACACGGTGCGGCCGTTCTCCTTTCCGGAGCCGGTGAAGACGGTGGCCTCGCCGATCATTGCGCTCAACAACGTCAACGTCGGCTACACCGAGGGCGAGCCGATCCTGAAGAAGATGACGCTGCGCATCGATGCCGACGATCGCATCGCGCTGCTCGGCGCCAACGGCAACGGCAAGTCGACCTTCGCCAAGCTTTTGGCCGGCCGGCTGAAGGCGGAGACCGGCAGCATGACGGTGGCGCCCGGGCTGAAGGTGGCAATCTTCGCGCAGCACCAGCTCGACGACCTCAGGCCCGACGAAAACGCCTACGAGCACGTCCGCCGGCTGATGCCGGAAGCGCCGGAATCCAAGGTGCGCGGCCGCGTCGCCCAGTTCGGCCTGACCACCGAAAAGATGAACACCGCCGCCAAAGATCTGTCCGGCGGCGAGAAGGCGCGGCTCTTGATGGGCCTGTCGGCCTTCGAGGGGCCGAACCTGTTCATCCTCGACGAGCCGACCAACCATCTCGACATCGACAGCCGTGAATCGCTCATCCATGCGCTGAACGATTTTCCCGGTGCGGTCATCCTGATCTCGCACGACCGCCATCTGCTCGAAGCGACGGCCGACCGGCTGTGGCTGGTCAAGGACGGCGCGGTCAATCCGTATGACGGCGACCTCGAGGACTACAAGACGCTGGTCACCGGCGTCTCCGGCGACCGCCGCGGCAAGCGCGAGGCGGATAAAGCCTCGAAAGCTGACCGCCGCCGCGATGCAGCCGCGCGCCGCGCCGCCTTCGAGCCGCTGGCCAAGGAAATCCGCGCTACCGAAGCGCTGATGGACCGCCTCCGCAAGCGCATCGACCTGATCGAGGACGAACTCGCCAATCCGGCCGTCTACGAAAAGGACCCCTCGACTGCCACAAGGCTGGCCAAGGAGCGCTCACAACTCGCGCAACAGCTGGCCGGCCACGAGGAAAAATGGCTGTCGATGTCGTCGGAGTACGAAGAAGGCACGGCGGAGTAGGAGAGCGTAATCTCCCCCCAGTGGGGGGAGATTGGCTCGTCATCTGGCCCTACACGCCACTATCACAACCGGCTAGTTTGCTCCCATGAATCAGCACGCCAAGCTCAAAATCGGCCATTCGGCCTGTCCGCATGATTGCCCTTCGACCTGCGCGCTCGAGGTCGAGTTGCTCGACGCCAGGCGTATCGGCCGCGTCCATGGCGCCAAGGCCAACAGCTATACGGCCGGCGTCATCTGCGCCAAGGTCGCCCGTTACGCCGATCGCATTCATCATCCCGACCGCCTGCTGAAGCCGCTGGTCCGTGCCGGCGCCAAGGGCGAGGGCGGATGGAAGGAAGCGAGCTGGGAGGCCGCACTCGACCTCATCGCCGAAAAATTCATCACGGCCGAGGCAAAATACGGCTCGGAGACGGTCTGGCCCTATTACTATGCCGGCACGATGGGGCTGGTGCAGCGCGACGGCATCGAGCGGCTCAGGCACGCCAAAAAATACTCCGGCTTCTTCGGCTCGATCTGTACCAATCTGGCCTGGACCGGCTGGATGATGGGCGCCGGCGCGCTGCGCGGCCCCGACCCGCGCGAGATGGCAAAGTCCGACTGCGTGGTGATCTGGGGCACCAATGCCGTGGTCACACAGGTCAACGTGATGACCCACGCCATCAAGGCGCGCAAGGAACGCGGCGCCAAGATCGTCGTCATCGACGTCTACGAAAATGCGACGATGAAGCAGGCCGATCTCGGCCTGGTGCTGAAGCCCGGAACCGACGGCGCGCTGGCCTGCGCGGTTATGCACGTGCTGTTCCGTGACGGCATGGCCGACCGCGCCTATCTGGAAAAATACACCGACGATCCGCATGGTCTGGAGGCGCATCTTCAAACGAGGACACCGCAATGGGCCGCCGATATCACCGGGCTTTCCGTCGACGAAATCGAGGCCTTCGCCGGTCTCGTCGGCACGACGAAGAAGACTTATTTCCGCCTCGGCTACGGTTTTTCCCGGCAGCGCAACGGTTCGGTCAACATGCATGCCGCGGCCTCGATCGCGGCGGTCACTGGCTGCTGGCAATATGAGGGCGGCGGCGCCTTCCATACCAATTCGGGCATCTTCAAGCTCAACCAGGAACTGCTCGAAGGCACGCGGATGCGCGACCCCGCGATCCGTCATCTCGACCATTCGCGCATCGGCCCGGTGCTGACCGGGGCTGAGGATGCGCTCTATGGCGGCCCGCCGGTGACGGCGCTCCTGATCCAGAACACCAATCCGGTCAATGTCGCGCCGGAGCAGCGGCTGGTAAAGCAAGGTTTTCTGCGCGACGATCTGTTTTCCTGCGTGCACGAGCAGTTCATGACCGACACCGCCAAGCTCGCCGATGTGGTGCTGCCGGCGACGATGTTTCTCGAGCATGACGACGTCTACAAGGGCGGCGGCAACCAGCACATCACCCTCGGGCCGAAGCTGATCGACCCGCCGGAAGGCCCGCGCACCAATCATTTCGTCATCGAGGAGCTCGGCAAAAGGCTCGGTCTCGCCGACCGTCCTGGCTTCGGCATGACCGAGCAGCAGCATATCGACATCATTCTGGGCAAGCGCGGGCTTGGCAGCTTTTCGAGCCTGAAAGAGCAGAAATGGGTCGATTTGCAGCCGGATTTCGAGGCCGCGCATTTCCTGGACGGCTTCGGCCATGCCGACAAGAAATTCCATTTTCGCGCCGACTGGACGGGCCAGGCGTCGCCCAATCGGCCACCTAAAAGCATGGGCCTGTTCGGGCCGGTGGCGCGCCTGCCGGACTTCCCCGATCATGTCGACCTGATCGAGGTGGCGGACGAGGCGCACCCGTTCCGGCTGACCACCTCGCCGGCGCGCAATTTCCTCAATTCGACCTTCACCGAAACGCCGGTGTCGCAGGCAAAAGAGCGCCGGCCGCAGCTGCTCTTGCATTCCGATGATGCGGCGGCACTCGGCGTCGCCGACGGCGGCCGTGTCGAGGTCGGCAATCGGCGTGGCGAGGTAGTGCTGCACGCAAAGCTGTTCGACGGCATCAAGCGCGGCGTCGTCGTCGCCGAAGGCATCTGGCCGAACAGCGCCCATGAGCGTGGCGAGGGCATCAACGTGCTGACCGGCGCCGATGCGCCGGCGCCCTATGGCGGTGCCGCCTTCCACGACAACAAGGTCTGGCTGCGCCCGGCGGATTGAGCGTCGGAACGATATCTCCATCCGGCCGTTTTCGCGTGGCGGGTGGAGGCATTGTCATGGCAGAAGTGTTGCCGGCGCCGGATCCCATCGGAAGGACACTGTCGTCCGGCGAACTCGTAACCACGATGTCGCACTTTCATCGCGCCGAGATTGCGCGCATGGCCGGGTGGCGCGACCGCCTGGACCGGACGAGCAACTGGGCGATAACGGTTGTCGCGGCGATGCTCTCAGTCTCGCTTTCGACAGCCAGCGCTCACCATGGCGTGCTGCTGTTTGCCATGCTGCTTGTCCTGCTGCTGCTGTGGATAGAGGCCCGCCGATATCGCTTCTTCGACTTCTATCGGGCTCGCGTGCGCCAGTTCGAACGGCACTATTTCGCGCAGATATTCTCGCCGCAGCCGGACTTCGCGTCCGATTGGCTGTTGATCGTCGGCGAGAGCCTGCGCGCGCCGAAATTCCTGATTTCGCAACGCGTGGCTTTGGCGCGCCGCCTGCGTCGCAATTACATCTACATGCTGCTGATTCTGCTGCTGGCCTGGATCCTCAAACTGTCGACCCCTAGTCTTCTGACCGAAGGCGTCCGCATTGGCTTCGTCGGGTCGATGCGTGAGGCCGTCACCGGTGCTGCCTTGGGTCCAATTCCGGGCGCCGTCATCGTCGTGCTGGTCGCCGTCCTCTATGCCGGCCTGCTGGTGACAGCCTTCCTGACGGAGAGCGACGACGGCGAACTCTCCTTCGGTGACGTCCACGTCTAGCAACGCAACGGCTGTCTAGCAACGCAACGCCCTGTCGCGCGTTGTTGGACACGTGCATTGGGCGATGGGGGTTTCATGGCTTGGCAGGCTCCGACACGTTCCAGCCTGACGCTGCTGGTTTGCGCGTTCGTCCCCGCAGGCGCGGTCTGGGCAGCGGAGACGCTCGTTGCCGGGACGAAGGCCTCTGGCATGGGCGGTTCGGGCGAAGGCGCTTTCGTTGCCGAGATCGTGCTTCTGCTGCTTGTCGGGCGCGGCCTGGGCGAAGTGCTGCAGCGCTATGGCCAGCCGGCAATCATGGGCCAACTGATCGGCGGCATCCTGCTCGGTCCCTCGCTGTTCGGCTGGCTGTGGCCGTCGGCCCAGCACCTGATCTTTCCCAGCGACCCCGCGCAAAAGGGCATGATAGACGCGGTCTCGCAGCTCGGCATCCTGATGCTGCTTTTGCTGACCGGCATGGAGACGGACCTGCGGCTGGTGCGCCGGGTTGGCGCGGCCTGTTTTTCCATTTCGGCTACCGGCGTCGTGGTGCCCTTCACCTTCGGTTTCGCGCTGGCGCAGTTCCTGCCGGACGCATTGCTGCCTGACCCCACGCAACGCACCGTCGCCGGGCTGTTCCTGGGCACCGCGCTGTCGATCTCGTCGGTCAAGATCGTCGCCATGGTGGTGCGCGAGATGAACTTCATGCGCCGCAACCTCGGACAGGTGATTATTTCCTCAGCAATCATCGAGGACACGATCGGCTGGCTGGTCATCGCCGTAACCTTCGGCATCGCCACCAATGGCAGGCTGCAGCTCGTACCGCTGGTGACCACCATCGCCGCCGTGGCACTGTTCATGGTGTTCTCCTTCACCATTGGCCGCCGTCTTGTCTTCACCTTGATCCGCTGGACCAACGATCAATTCCGCAGCGAGTTTGCGGTGATCACCATGATCCTCATCATCATGGGCGTGATGGCGCTGATCACCAACTTGATAGGCGTCCATACCGTGCTGGGGGCGTTCGTCGCCGGCATCCTTGTCGGTGAATCGCCCATTCTCTCCAGCCATATCGAAGGCCAGCTGCGCGGCGTCATCACCGCGCTGTTCATGCCGATCTTCTTCGGCATGGCGGGGCTTTCCGCCGATCTCACCGTGCTCGCCGATCCGACGCTTGCCATGCTGACGGGCGCTCTCGTGCTCATCGCCAGCATCGGCAAGTTTGGCGGCGCGTTCATCGGCGCCAAGCTCGCCACCATGTCGTTCAAGGAAGCAATCGCCGTCGGCAGTGCAATGAACGCGCGCGGCTCGACCGAGGTGATCGTCGCCAGCATCGGCCTGTCGATGAACATCCTGTCGCACAATCTCTTCACCATGATCGTCACCATGGCCGTGATCACCACCTTGGCCATGCCACCGATGCTGCGCTGGGCGCTCGGCCGGCTACCGGTTGGGCATGACGAGCAGCAGCGTGTCGAGCGCGAGGCGTTGGACGAATACGGCTTCATTTCCAGGCTGGAGCGGCTGCTGGTGCTGGTCGACGACAGCAGGATCGGCAAGTTCACTGCCTATCTCGCCGGACTGGTCGGCGGAGGCAGCGGCATGCCCACCACCTTGCTTCGCCTGCCCACCACCTTGCTTCAGGCGAAAGACGGCCGAGTTGACAGGCCGACCGACAGCAAGGGACAGGAGCGCGCCCTGCAGGAAATCAAGAAGGGTGCAAGAAAAAGCGCTCAGGCGGTGAAACGGATCGAAGATACGCTTGTCGACAAAGTCCATCTGACGGCCCGCACCGAATTGGAGGCCACGGGTGAGACGATCGCCGAGGAGGCTCGCAAGGGATACGGCCTGTTGCTGGTCGGCCTGGACAATGTGCTGACCGTCGACGGCGCCTTCGCGCCGGCCCTCAACGATATTGCCGCGGGATTTGACGGCCCGCTTTGCCTGGTCCTGAACGGCGGCAATGCTGCCGAAAAGATGCCGACGCTGAGGGCTGGCACCAGCATTCTCGTCCCGGTCAACGGTACCCAGGTGGCGCGTCGCGCCGCCGACTTGGCGCTGGCCCTGGCCCGTCCAAACCGGGCGCGGATCAAGGTTCTCTACGTCTCGCAAAGGGCAGCCAGGGGCCGCAGGTCGACATCGGTGTCGCATAGCCGCGAAGAGGCCGTGCTGAAAGACATCGCCGATTTGGCGGGCCGCTACGGCCTGCATATCGACACAGCGTTCCATACCCGCGTCACACCCGACAAGGCGATCACCCGGGAGGCGGCCAAAGGTGCGGCGATCGTCGTGATGGGCGTCACCCAACGTCCGGGTGAGGACCTGTTCTTCGGTGAAACCGCCGGCGCTGTTTTGGCCGCCTGCAACTGCCCCGTCGTGCTTCTGGCCAGCGCGCGGCCCAAGCATGACGCCGCTGGCGCTGAGCTGGCAGCGTGAATTTCATGGCGCATTGATCCGTCGGCAGGAATGTCGATCGAGGCTCTGAAGCGCCGATCTGGCCGAACGTAAAATAGCTCGAACCGAACGGTTTGGTTCTGTTGACGGAGCGTACAGGAATGGGTGAACGCCGGCTCCCGGAATGTTCGCGCTGCAAATCACCACTGACCCTATAACCATTTGGAAAGAAATAAGAACATTGTGGCGGAAGGAGCCGCATGTCGAATTTCAAGCGGCCAATTTGGCGCACCCGTACAAAATTTTCGTGATTGGAAACGACAGGCTTGCCGACCCATCTCGGGGGGGTCCGAGCGACGCGAATTCCTCCCAAGGCACGCCACGTGACGGACAGACCAAAGACCTACCGGAGTACCCGAAATGACCAAGATCGCTCTTACCGCCGCCGCCCTCCTTGTTGCCACCGGCACTGCTTTTGCCGGCAGCGACCACTATGGCTCGGACAACGTCAACCAGCCGGCCGCTGCTGCTGCTGCCAACGTCGACAACACGTTTACCGGCTCGATCCGCAGGCCGGTTACTTCCGAGCATACCGGTGCCAAGACGACTTCCGAGTCGGTGGCGCCTGAATCCGGCCAAGGCATCTGGGGCCGCTGATTGTCACAGCCCCAGAACACAAAGAGCGGCGGGCTTGGCCCGCTACTCTTGCTTTCGCCTATCAACGGGCGTGCGCGCCGGATCGCATCCTGCGCCAATCGAATACTTTGATTTGCAGGTTTCATCTGTAGCCATGATCTCGGTTACTGAAATCGCCCAGCAACGTGCATGTCGGAAAAAAGCCGGGTGCGTATTCGTCGGCGCGGACAGCGCTCTCATCTCGAATGCGTCGAAAGCAACGACAACTCACGAATGACCAGTACACTGGAGTACCTGAAATGACCAAGATTGCTCTTACCGTCGCCGCCGTCGTCCTCGTCGCCACGGGCAGCGCCTTTGCCGGCAGCGACCATTATGGTTCGGACGGCGTCAACCAGCCGCCCGCGCCTGTTGGCAACGCGCCTGTCGGCGCTATCGACAGCGGGTTTACCGGTTCCATCCGCAAGCCGCTGACGGCTGAGCACAACGCCGTCGACACCGAGGCGACGACCCGGTTCGGCACGGATCAACCCGTAGTGCCGCAATCTGGCCGGGGCAACTGGGGCCGATAGTTCCTCAAACCCCGGAGCACAAAGAGCGGCGGGCTCGGCCCGCCGCTCTTGTTTGTGCGAAGCCGGGTTGGCCGAAAGGTCGGCGACCCTAACGCAGATCCTTCGGCCAAATGCAGTGCGTCAGCCGGGCGCTGCCGAAGCTGAGACCGGCCCAATCGCCATCGACGTCGAAACGGGCCAGGGCCGCGGTCGGAAATTTTTCCGCCAGCTTCTTCAGCGCCGCTTCGTCCGATCCAGCCCCGGCAAGCCCGCGCGCGCACTCCTCCAACCCGGGATTGTGGCCAAGCACCAGCAGCGTTCCGGTCCCCGCCTTTACTTGCCGAACCTTGGCGAGGATGTCCGCCGCCGCTGCCTCGTAGAGCGCCTGGGCAAATTTGGCCTGCACCTTTGCCGGCAATTCCGCCGAGACCAGCCGCCACGTGTCGCGGGTGCGCAGCGCCGGCGACACCAGTGCCAGCTCCGGCAGCCAGCCGCGCCGGGCCAGTTCGCGTCCGACCAGCGGCGCTGCCTTCAGCCCGCGCCCGGACAGCGGCCGGTCGAAGTCGATGAGATCGGGATCGTCCCAACTCGACTTGGCGTGACGCAGGAGCAGCAGTTGCTTCATGGATTCAAAATAAGGCCGAAACGTCGCGTGCGCCATGCACGACGCGGACGATCCCGACCCGCTGTTCGGCCGGCCGATAAAGCACGAGATAATTGCCGATCGTCAACGTACGCACATCGGCAGCGATGTTGGGCCTCTTGGGACCGGATTCCGAGAATGTCCCCAATTGCACGACGCGCTCGGCAATAGCATCCAAAAAGCGGTCCGCGGCAAGCGGGCTATCCAAATATCGATCAGATCATCCTCTGCCGCCGGGCTGCGGACAATGCGGATGTCAGCCATTCCGCCGGTTTTTGCTAGTGTTGCCCAACCGGCTGCGGGCCTTCTGTATTATGTCCTCGATGTCGAACGGCGCAAACGGGCCGCTCTCCAGCCCTTCCGTCCAGGCTTTCCGCAACCGCTCCGCTTCGGCCTCGCGCAAGGGCTGGCGAAGCCGCCATTCGCGCAGTGCCTCGCGGATCACTTCACTTGCCGAACCGTACTGCCCGCTGGCCACCGCGCCTTTGACAATGTCCAGCAGTTCCGGGGAAAGCGCTACGCTGACTTTTTCGACTGTCGCCATCCAGCCGTCTCCTCGCAAATTCAAGAACTGACTCTTACGGCGTGATCCGCGCCAGGTGCTCGAGATCAGTCTCTTCGCGCAGCGGGTCGGGCGCGATCACTACCGACGTGGCGTTGTCGGCATCGTCGGCGAAGCGCGAAAAGACCGTGCGGCCGCCTTCCATTCGCGCCTTGCCTTCGGCGACCAGCCCCAGCGCCAGCGGATAGAGCTGGTGCTCGGCCTTGAGCACGCGCGCGGCAAGCGTATCCTCATTGTCGCCGACCATCACCGGCACGGCGGCCTGGGCGATGATCGGCCCGTCATCCATGTCGAGCGTGACGAAATGCACTGTGCAGCCATGGATGCGCATGCCCGCGCGAATGGCTCGCGCGTGCGTATCCAGCCCCTTGAAGGCAGGCAGCAGGGCAGGGTGGATATTGACCATCCGGCCCTGCCACTTCTCGACGAAACGCGCGCCGAGGATGCGCATATAGCCGGCCAGTGCGACGATCTCGGCGCCGAAGGACAAGAGGGCCGCGTCGATCGCCTCGTCATGCGCTTGCTTGCTGGCATAGTCGGAGCGCGAAATCACCCTGGTGGCGATGCCGCGTGCCGCGGCGATGCCGAGGCCGGCGGCATTGGCGCGGTCGGAGACGACGCCGACGATCTCGGCCGGATAGGCCGGGTTGCTCGCCGCCGCGATCAGCGCCGTCATATTGGAGCCGCGCCCCGAAATAAGCACTACGGTGCGTTTCCTGCTCATAGGCCGATCGAGCCCCGATAGATGACGCCGGCATTGCGGCGCGGTACGATCTGGCCGATCGGCGTCACCGTCTCGCCGCCCTCCTGCAGCACGGCGGCGACCTGCGCCGCCTGGCCGGAGGCGACGACCAGGATCATGCCGATACCGCAATTGAAGGTGCGCATCATCTCTTCCGGCGCGACGCCGCCGGTCTTGGCCAGCCACGAAAACACCGGCGGCACCTCGATGGCGCCGAGATCGAGCTCGGCCGAAAAATCCTTGGGCAGAACACGCGGGATGTTTTCGGGAAAGCCGCCGCCGGTGATATGGGCCAGCGCCTTGATGCCATGCGTGTTGCGGATCGCCTTGAGGATCGACTTGACGTAGATGTGCGTCGGCTCGAGCAGCGCCTCGGCCAGCGTCGCCTCGTCATTGAACGGCGCCGGATCGCTCCAGCCAAGGCCGCTGACGGCGACGATGCGGCGGACCAGCGAAAAGCCGTTCGAATGCAGGCCCGACGAGGCGAGGCCGAGCAGCACATCGCCCTCGACGATGTCGTCGGTCGGCAACAGCTGGCCGCGTTCGGCGGCACCAACCGCAAAGCCGGCAAGGTCGTAATCCTTGTCGTGATACATGCCTGGCATTTCCGCCGTCTCGCCGCCGATCAGCGCGCAGCCGGCCTGCCGGCAGCCTTCGGCGATGCCACCGACGATCGAAGCGCCCTGGTCGGGATCGAGCTTGCCGGTGGCGAAGTAGTCGAGGAAGAACAGCGGCTCGGCGCCTTGGACGACGATGTCGTTGACGCACATGGCGACGAGGTCGATGCCGATCGTATCGTGCTTGCCGGCGTCGATGGCGATCTTCAGCTTGGTGCCGACGCCGTCATTAGCGGCGACCAGCACGGGATCGGTGAAGCCGGCTGCCTTGAGGTCGAACAGGCCGCCGAAGCCGCCGATCTCGCCATCGGCGCCCGGTCGGCGGGTGGCGCGCACCAGCGGCTTGATCTTCTCGACCATGAGATTGCCGGCATCGATGTCGACGCCCGCTTCGGCATAGGTGAGCCCGTTCTTGCGCTTGCTCATACTCTTTCCCTGCTTTCCCGGGCTCTTCGCATGAACGGTTTCGGTCCGCAAGGATAACGGCGCTGAAACTGCCGATCTCCCCACTTGAGGGGGAGATGCCAAGCAGGGCAAAGAGGGCAGGCCAGAGGGGGGCGCTGTCCCGCCGACCTGCCGGCCGGCACCATTGCGCATCCAGATCAAACCCCAACCGGGTTTCCAGATATCAATGAGCTTGAGAGAGGCCTGCGGTAGGCTCAGCTTTACGAGGCAATGTTTCAGGTGGTCGATGGGGCGTTGATCGCAAATTGCGCGGCGAAGGCCCGGATATAAGCCGGCCGAGCTTCCCCGCGCGCTACATAGGCAGCCAAGTTTTGAAATTCGTCCAAAATGCCTGACATTCTTAGTCGCAGCAGCACCGATACCATCAACAAATCGCCCGCGCTGAACGCATTATCGAGCCAGTCGGCGACCCCCAAGTGGGCCGAGAGTTTGTCCAGCCGAGCGCGAACACGGTCCTTTACCAACGGCAAGCGCTCCTCGCTCCAAGGCTTGTCACGTTCGAATATTCTTGCCGTCGTCAATTCGAGGATCGGCGGTTCGACGGTGTTAAGTGCGGCAAACATCCACGTGATCGCACGCGCGCGGGCATTGCGGTCCTTCGGCAGCAATCCCGAATGCTGCTCAGCAAGATGAAAGACGATCGAGCCGGTCTCGAACAGCGAGAGAGAGCCTTCCTCATAGGTGGGGATCTGGCCGAAGGGATGGATGGCCAGATGGTCGGGCGCCTTCATGTCTGCGAAGGAAACAAGACGAACTTCATAAGGCTGCCCCACTTCTTCGAGCGCCCGGCGAACACGCGTATCGCGCGCCAGTCCCTTGCCGCCATCGGGCGATCGTTCAAATGCTGTGATAGTGATTGTCATCGCGTCCGTTTCCTTGCCTGGGCGAATTCTTCGGCTTCCTATGGTGAGACGAATGAGCCTCCCTGAAATCGACATTGGTCTTGAACTATTTCATTGCTGGCGCCCTCGTGGGGAGATTGGCAGCTTGTGTGTCGCTTCTCACTTGCCGTAACCCTCCATCTCCATCATGTATCGACAAACAAGAGCGACGGGATATGCGTTTGACCATCCCCAACATGATCACGATCGTGCGCTTCGTGCTTGTGCCGGCGGTGGTGCTGGCCATGCTGCAGGAACGCTGGGACTGGGCGTTTGCCGGCTTCCTCATTGCCGGCATTTCCGACGGCGTCGACGGCTTCATCGCCCGCCATTTCAATCAGTTTTCCAGGCTCGGCGCCTATCTCGATCCGATGGCCGACAAGCTGCTGCTGGTCTCGGTTTTCGTGGTCCTGGGCTTCAGCGGCGAACTGCCGCTGTGGCTGGTCGTTACCATGGTGTCGCGCGACGCACTGATCGTCTGCGCCGTGCTTTTGTCCACCGTCATGGCGCATCCCGTCGAGATGAAGCCGCTCCTGGTGTCGAAGGCCAACACCGCGATCCAGATCGTGCTGGCGGCAGTGGTGTTGGGCGAACTCGCCTTCGACATCCGTCTCGATCCGCTGAGGCCGGCCCTCATATTGCTGTCCGGGGTCTTGACCGTGGCTTCGGCCGCGGCCTATCTCGTGGCTTGGCTGAGGCATATGAGCGGCTATGGCGAAGGCTCCACACCCGGCACCTGAACGCGGGGCACGTGAACGCGGGGCACCTAAACGCGGGGCACCTGAACACCGGGCACCTGACGAACGGTCCATCGACGCCGAGGCCGAAGCCGCGGCGGCGGAGGCTTCGGCATCGGCGTCGTTTCGACGGCAGATCCGCTTCTGGCTGGTCAGCGCCATCATCCTTGCCGTCTTCCTCTATGTCTTCAGCGGCATCCTTCTGCCCTTCGTCGCCGGCATGGTGCTCGCCTATTTCCTCGATCCTGTCGCCGACCGGCTGGAGCGGCTCGGCCTGTCCAGGCTGATGGCGACGGTGGTCATCCTCATCGCCTTCATCGTCGTCCTGGTGCTGGCCGTCGTCATCCTGGTTCCGGTGCTCGCCTCGCAGATGGCCGATTTCGCCAGCAAGCTGCCAGACTATCTGACCCGGCTGCAGGGCCTGATCACCAGCTTCGACCCGAAATGGCTGGAAGAAAAATTCGGCGTCGACGCCAATGGCCTGCGCGAGGGCCTGAACTCGCTGCTGACCTCCGGCTTCGGCCTCCTGACCACCGTCTTCACCTCGATCTGGAGCTCCGGCGTGGCGCTGGTCTCGGTCGTCAGCCTGTTCGTGGTGACGCCGGTCGTCGCCTTCTACATGCTGCTCGACTGGGACCGCATGGTGGCAATCGTCGACAGCTGGGTGCCGCGCGACTACGTCAGGACCGTCAGGACGATCGCCAGGGACATCAACACGGCTACCGCCGGCTTCGTGCGCGGCCAGGGCACGCTGTGCCTGGTGCTCGGCGCCATGTATGCCACCGGCCTGACGCTGACCGGACTGAATTTCGGCATCCTCATCGGCCTGTTCGCCGGGTTGATCTCCTTCATCCCGTATGTCGGCTCGCTGACCGGCCTGGTGCTGGCCGTCGGCGTCGCCTTCGTCCAGTTCTGGCCGGACTGGACCATGATCGCGGCGGTGGCCGGCGTGTTCTTCGTCGGCCAGTTCATCGAGGGCAACATCCTGCAGCCCAGGCTGGTCGGCAAAAGCGTCGGCCTGCATCCGGTGTGGCTGATGTTTGCGCTGTTTGCCTTCGGCGCGCTGTTCGGCTTCGTCGGCCTGCTGATTGCCGTGCCGGCTTCCGCCGCCGTTGCCGTTCTGGTGCGTTTCGCCATCGCGCGCTACCTCGAATCGCCGCTCTACAAGGGCCATTCCGACGAGCCGGTGCCGCCGCTGCAGGTGCGGCGCCGCGGGGGCGCGCGCGGTTGAGCCATATGCCGGACAAGATCGATCCGCCGCGTCAATTGCCGCTCGATCTAGGCCACGGCACCGGCTATTCGCGCGACGAACTCGTCGTGTCCAGCACCAACAGCCAGGCGGCGGCGCTTGTCGACCGCTGGCCGGACTGGCCGTCGCCGGTCGTCGTGCTGGCCGGGCCGGCCGGCTCGGGGAAAACCCACCTGGCCTCGATCTGGCGGACCCGCGCCGGTGCGGTGAAAGTGGAGGCGGGCCGCATCGGCGACTGCATCGAAAATCTCGGCGCGCGCCCGGCCCTGATCGACGATGTCGATGCCGGCCCGGTCGACGAACATGGCCTGTTCCACCTGATCAATGCGGTGCGCGGCGCCGGCTCGACCTTGCTGTTGACGGCGCGCCGCTTTCCCTCCGCCTGGGGCGTCAGGCTGCCCGACCTGGCGTCGCGGCTCAAGGCCGCGGCGACCGTCGAGATCCACGAGCCCGACGATCTTCTGCTGGCCGGCGTCATCACAAAGCTGTTCGCCGATCGACAGGTCGAGGTCGAGCCGCATGTCGTGCAATATCTGGTGCGCCGCATCGAGCGCTCGCTAGCCACTGCCATGCGGGTAGTCGAACGGCTCGACCGTACCGCGCTCGAGCGCAAGACGCCGATCACGCGGGCGCTCGCCGCCGAGACCGTCAGCGCCATGGACGAAGGGCAGGGCGAGTTCGAGATTTAGGGGACGGCATACAAAATGGCATCTGAATTCAGTTCATACGACATCATTGATCCGTTTCTGATGGCGTGGGCAAAACGGTACGGAATACGAGTCGCCACTAAATATCGCGACGATGATGTCCGTTCTATCTGGGTTTACGACAAGAATGGTAATAGTCGCGCTCAGATGTGGCTCGATTTGCCAGACGTCCACGGCAACGTAACCATTGTGGCGTCGGAGCTGGATCCTAAAAGTGCCACAAAATGGGGTGCCCGAGAGGAGCGCCACGCATCTCCAGAAATGCTGCAAGGTGCGCTTGAAGAACTACGGCTAATAGTCTTTGACTGGGCTGGGGAAGGTGCGTTCACGTAGTCCCACTCGATGGCCTGGTGTCCCATTTCGGGAAACCAGTGCTGGCATCTGTCTTGCAACGTCAGCCTTGCCGGCTAACCCCGGTCCTGATTGCGTATCAAATCAGGTTGTAGGCTCGCCGGGAGTTGAGGCGGTTGGGGTTCTCTTCCCGGCGAGCTTACCTTTGGCCGTTGTAATGGACCGTTGAATGGTCTATTTTCACTGAAAATATGGACCAGAGGATGGTCCATAGAGGAGCGGCTCATGCAGGTATCCGTTACAGACGCCAAGGGACAGCTGACCGAATTGGTGCGTCGTGCCGAGGCAGGTGACGAGGTCATTCTGACCCGTCACGGTCATGCGGCCGTGCGCCTAGTTCCCGTCAAGGCAGTGCCGGACAGGCAAAGCCGTCGGGCGTTGCTGGAGGCGATGCGCGCATCCGGCGCCGCGAGGGCGAAGGCCGGGCCATCTGCCGCGCGAAGCCAGGATTTCCTCTACGGCGATGATGGCCTGCCTGAATGATCGTGGTCGATACCTCGGCGCTGATGGCGATCGTTCTTGACGAGCCGGAGGCTGATGTCTGCATCGCGGCGCTCGAGGCCGAAGACGAAATTCTGATTTCCGCCGGCACCGTGGCAGAAGCGCTGATCGTCGCGTCGCGGCGAAATGTCGGCGAAGAGCTGTCCGGCCTGATCGACGGGCTTGGTTTCGAAATCGCGGCAGTGACGCCGGCCTCTGCGCGTCGCATTGCCGAGGCCTACGCAAAATGGGGTAAGGGCATTCACTCGGCCGCGCTCAATTTCGGTGACTGCTTCGCCTATGAAGTGGCGAAGGAACATGCCTGCCGCCTGCTTTATGTCGGCGACGATTTTTCGAGGACCGATATCGAAAGCGCTCTCTAAGGAAGCAAGGCAAGGACCATAGGCGCGATTTTGCTTTGCTGCCCGGGTCGAGCCGCCACCGCTGCCACGTTCAGTTCCCGCCGTCCGACAGGGCGGCGCGTTCCGTGCCGAAGCGCTTGCGATAGTCGCCGGGCACAAGCCCGGTTATCCTGGCGAATACTTTGCGGAAGGAGCCGGGATCGTCATAGCCGACCTCCCAGGCGATCTGGTCGATCGATCGCATCGTGGTTTCCAGCATCTCGCGCGCCTTGCCGACGCGCAGGTGCTGGCAATATTCGGTCGGCTTGAGGCCGGTGGCGTTGCGGAAGCGCCGCAGGAAAGTCCGCTCCTCCAGCCCGGCTTGCTCTGCCATGGCGCCGAGCGTCACGTCACGCGCGCCGTTCGCCTGCAGCCAGTGCTGCACCTTGAGGATCGCTTCGTCGCCATGGGTCAGCCGTGGCGCGAACGGGCTGTAAAAACGTTGCTCGCGGCCCGGCGGATCGACCAGCATGAAACGCGCCGTGTCCATCATAACGGTCGGCCCGAGCACCCTGTCCACCAGCTTCAGGCCGAGGTCGGTCCAGGCCATGTAGCCGCCCGCGGTGATGATGTCGCCATCGTCGATGACCAGCCTGTCGGCGTCGAGCAGGATGCCTGGAAAGCGTAGCGCCAGCGCGTCGCGATAGGCCCAGTGCGTTGTCGCCGCGCGACCGGACAACAGGCCGGTCTCGGCAAGCACGAAGGCGCCGGCGCAGACCGAACCGAGCGTCGCCCCTGCCGCATGACGGTCCCTGAGCCAGCCGGCATAGGGCGCGGCTGCTTCCCGAGCGATCGGATCTCCCAAGGTCGGCGGGATGATAGCCATGGCTGGTTCATTGTCGGCGTCGGGGTCGCTGTCGAAGGTGCGGACTACAGTCTGGCCGGCGTTCTCCAATTGCCAATGGCTGACGCGAAGCCTCAACGCGTCCAGCGACCGATCGGCCGCCAGCCGGTTGGCCAGCATGAAAAGATCGGTCAAGCCGAGCACGGCTGCTTCCTGAACGCCGGGGTACAGGACAAGGCCGATCTCGACCGATTTACGTGCGACGCTCATTTGTCAGTTTTGCCATGCCCGATGTCCGTTTTGCCAATCCCATAATGACGGTGCTTCAATATTTGTCTAGCCGAAGGAGCAAAACCTCTGACTGCAACTCCAATTTTCGGATCAAGGACTACGAAAATGAGCACATTCACCACCCATGACGGCACCGAGATTTTCTACAAGGATTGGGGCAAGGGCCAGCCGATCGTGTTCCATCACGGCTGGCCGCTGAGCGCCGACGACTGGGACAACCAGATGCTGTTCTTCCTCGAAAAGGGGTATCGCGTCATCGCACACGACCGCCGCGGCCACGGCCGCTCGTCGCAGACCGCGACCGGCAACGAGATGGATACCTACGCCGCCGATGTTGCGGCGCTGGCGGCGCATCTCGATCTCAGGGATGCGATCCACATTGGCCACTCGACCGGTGGCGGCGAGGTGGCGCGTTACGTCGCGCTTTATGGCGGCGGCGGCCGTGTTGCCAAGGCGGTGCTGATCGGCGCCGTGCCGCCGATTATGGTCAAGACCGACAGCAACCCCGGCGGCTTGCCGATCGAAGTCTTCGACGGCTTTCGCGCGGCTCTGGCCGCTAACCGCGCCCAGTTCTACAGGGATGTGCCGGCCGGCCCGTTCTATGGCTTCAACCGCGAGGGCGCCAAGGTCTCGCAAGGCGCCGTCGACAATTGGTGGCGCCAGGGCATGATGGGCGGAGCCAAGGCCCATTACGACTGCATCAAGGCATTCTCGGAGACCGATTTCACCGACGACCTCAAAAAGATCGAGGTTCCCGTCCTGATCATGCATGGCGACGACGACCAGATCGTACCGATCGCCGATTCCGCGCTGCTTGCGGCCAAGCTGGTGAAGCACGGCACGCTCAAGGTCTACAAGGGCCTGCCGCACGGCATGTGCACCACCCACCCGGAGATCATCAATCCGGATCTGCTGGCCTTCATCCAGGGCTGACGGCTTACATGTCGGACGGGCAGCGCGGGCTCGTGCTGTCCGTCCGTCGCTTAACCATGACCGGGGATGGAGACACGCTAGAGCGCGATCCGCTTGCCCTGCCGACGAGATTTGCTTGATGAATGGTCGGAGTGGAGAGATTCGAACTCCCGACCCTCTGGTCCCAAACCAGATGCGCTACCAGGCTGCGCTACACTCCGAACGGTCTGTTGCCTAGTGATTTCAGCCCGCCAAAGCAAGCGTAAAAAGCCATCGGCCTTGCTGCCGGCGGCATTGCGCAGTAATGACGGGCTAGTGCATGGCCAGAGAACAGTAATCCGGTCTCGGGGTCGTGTGCTTGCAACCAGCAATGAGGTGGTCATGTCAGTCCGCATTTTCAGCCCAGCCAAAACCGCGATGCAGTCCGGCAAGGCCAAGACCGGCTATTGGGTGCTGGAATTCGATCCTGAGCAGCGCAAGAAGATCGATCCGCTGATGGGCTACACCACGTCCGGCGACATGCGAAGCCAGATCAGGCTGACCTTCGACACAAGAGAAGAGGCGGTCGCCTATGCCGAAAAGGAAGGGCTGGCTTTCCGCGTCGAGGAGCCGAAGGAAATCAAGCGCCGCCAGATTTCCTATGCGGAGAATTTCCGCTATGACCGCAGGACGCCCTGGACGCATTGATCCATACCGGCCCTGCCGGCACAATCCGCCGGTCACGCGGCCGGCCAGCGGTCCCGTAGCTCAGCTGGATAGAGCACCGGCCTTCTAAGCCGATGGTCACAGGTTCGAACCCTGTCGGGATCGCCAATATTTCCAGGTCCATTCCGGACAGGTTCACTCGCCAGTCGCACAGGATTTCCGACACATGACAGCGATGGGCGCGGCGGCATTGCTGATCCTGGTCCTGACCTATGCCGGCGTCGCCATCGGCAGGATACCCGGGCTGCGCCTCGACCGGGCAGGCATCGCGCTGCTCGGCGGTGCGGCGATGATCGCCATCGGCGCCCTCGATATGGAAGACGCCTACCGCGCCATCAGCTTCGACACCATCACGCTTCTGCTCGGCATGATGATCGTCGTGGCGCATCTGAAAGTGTCGGGCGCCTTTCGCGCGCTCGGCGGGTTCGCCATCGAGCATGCGCATGCGCCGTTCATGCTGCTGGTGATGGTGACGCTGTTGACCGGCGTCCTGTCGGCATTCCTGGTCAATGATGCCATCTGCCTGGTCATGGCGCCGATCGTCGTCCATGTCACCCGCGTCATCAACCGCAACCCGGTTCCCTACCTGATCGCCACGGCGACCGCATCCAATTGCGGCAGTGTCGCCACCATCACCGGCAATCCGCAGAACATGGTCATCGGCGCCCTGTCGGGGATTTCCTATCCGGCCTTCTCGGCGGCGCTTGCGCCGGTCGCGGCGTTCGGCCTCGTCGCCGTCATCGTTATCATCCGCATCGTCTACCGCACTGAATTTTCACGCAAGGCCGAGCTCAGCCCCGAAGTCTATCGCGGCCGCATGCTGCCGGGGCAGGTGCTGAAGGCGGTGGTCGTCTGTATCGGTTTGGCGATCGCCTTCTTTGCCGGCGTTCCGGTCGCCAAGGCAGCGCTGATCGGCGGCGCGATTCTGTTGCTGACCCGCGCCATCAAGCCTGAGCGCATCTATCGCGAGATCGATGGGCCGCTGCTGTTCATGTTCGCCGGGCTGTTCATCGTCGTCGCCGGGGCGGAGAAGACATTGCTTACGCCCGACATCGTCGCTTCGGCAAAAGACCTCGGGCTGAATGATGTCTGGCGACTGTCCGGCTTCACCGCAGTGCTGTCCAACATCATGAGCAATGTCCCGGCCGTGCTGGCGCTGAAGCCGTTCGTGCCCGGACTGGAAGATCCCGAGCGGGCCTGGCTGGTCGTCGCCATGAGCTCGACGCTAGCGGGCAATTTCACGCTGCTCGGCTCGGTCGCCAACCTGATTGTCGCCGAGCACGCGCGGGTCTCCGGCAAACCGCTGGGCTTCATCGCCTTCTTCAAGGTCGGCCTGCCGTTGACGCTGGTCACGCTTCTTGTCGGGACGGCGTGGCTGGCGGCCTAAAACGCGTCGCATTCGACCGGCCGCATGCGACGCACTTCAGGCTCTTTTTATACATGTCGTTATCGCAAAACCGCTGCACACTTTTGCGCGACATGCAGTAGCCAGTCAGGGCGACGTCACCGTGAGATGGCCTCTCATGTTCGGATGGAAGCGGCAGAAATAATCGACCGATTCCGCCTTCTTCACCGTCAGGCTCGCCGCCTTCTTCGGCGGGATCATCACTTCCCAGCCGCCGTTGACGGTTGCCGTGTGGGCGAACACGTCCTTGTTCACCCACTTGATCGTGTCGCCGACCTTCGCCTCGATCTTTGCCGGCGAAAACACAAGCTTCTCGATCGTCACCTCGATGGTTTCGGCCTTGGCCGGCGCGGCGCCGATGGTCAGCGCCAGCGCAACCCACAGCTGCCGCCTCGACATCATTGGCTCAATCCTCACTTCAGCATGCCGGCGACGTGTTCGGCGTGCTGTTCGTGGCCCTGGAATATTTTCAGGCCGGTTTCCAGCAGGCTCTTCAGCTCGGCATTGCTGGCCGACGGGATCAGCAGTGTTTCGAGCGCGCCGTCGACCTGCTTGTGGTAGGCCACTTCATTGGCGACATAGGCCTTGTCGAACGCTGCGCCCTTGAGCTTGGCAAGCTTGGCACGTTCCTCGGCCGCCGCCTTGGTCAGCGCCTTGCTGGTCGGATTGTCCTCAGGCGTGACCTTGAGCTTCTTGACCAGGTCGAGAGCCTGTTTGTTGACCGCTTCGTGATCTCGCACCATGTCCTTGGCGAAATCCACGACCTCCTTGTTCTTCGATTTCTTCAGCGCCTGCTTGGCCGCCTCGACGTCAAGCACGCCGGCTGTGTAGGCGATATGTGCGATCTGCGGATCGGTCGGCTTATCGGCAGCTTGCGACAAGGGTGCTGCGCTAAGCAGGAGAAATGCGGTCAGTGCCGCGGTCGATCGAATAAACATGATGCTCTCCTTCGCCCCGACGCGGAACGGCATCGGGCTTCGTTTTCAGTGATGCTCATTGGATGCAGGTCGCCGCCAAACGTTCCCGCGAAAATCGGCGCGGCCTATCCGGAAAGACCAAGCCGCTGCATCACGGCATTGGTCAGCCGCTCGCAGCGCCGGCCGGCGAACGGAAAGGCGTCGAGCAGCACCGGCCCGATCTGGTCGTCCAGCGCTTTGCGCACTAGCACACGGGCGCGGTGGAGCCGGGTCTTGATGGTTTCTGGTCGCACGCCAAGCAGTTCAGCGGTCTCCTCGATGCTCAATCCCTCGATGACTCGCGCCACGAACACCATCCGGTAGACATCGGGAAGACTGTCGGTTGCCCGTTCGACAAGCTCAAGGATCTGCCGTTGCGCCATCGTCCGCTCCGGATCGTCGCTCGGGTTGAGGGGAAACCGGATGATTTCGGCTTGCGGGTTTTCGGGCATCGCTACCATTCGCCGCCTTTTGCGCAAGCGGCCGAGCGCTTCGTTGATGACGATACGCGACAGCCACGTGGCGAGTGAGGCATCGCCGCGAAAGGACTCGAGATGGGCAAAGGCGCTGACATAGGCCTCCTGGACGATGTCCTCGGCCTCGCTGTCGTTACGCACGACGCCGCGGGCGATGCGGTAGAGCCTTTGGTTGTGCGTCTTGATGATGGTACGGAATGCATCGCCATCACGTGCCAGCGCGCGGCCGACAAGCTGCATGTCGCCAGAAGCGGCGGGCGTTGCCGTCAACGCAGCAGGCATGGCCGATCTCCTGATAGGCTTCTCATCGCGACATTGGATGCATCAGCCGACAAAAGGTTCCCGACCGATTCCGCCGGCCAGCCTCAATCAGTGTCAAGGACTGGCATAGGCTGTTCTACCGCCTTCACCGCACCGCCGCCTCTATTTTGTAGACACCGTTTTCATCGGCTGATCGGTCGCATGACATCGCTCAGGATCGCAAGTTTTCCAGGCTGTTACGTCGATTTCCTGACTCAGCCTGGAAAGGTGCTGGCTCAGGCCTCAGCGGCCGCCGCCAGCCCGCGCGCCAGGTCGGCTTTCAAATCCTCGACATCCTCGAGCCCGATCTGCAGACGCACTAGCGGCCCGTCATACGGGCCTTTGGCGACAGTGCGGTCGCCCAGGAATACCGGCACGGCAAGGCTCTCATAGCCGCCCCAGGAATAGCCGAGGCCGAAAAACTTCAACGCGTCGAGGAAGGCGTGCTGCTGCTTCTGTCCGCCGCCTGCAAGAACGATCGAGAAGATGCCGCTCGATCCGCAAAAATCGCGCTTCCACATCGCGTGGTCGGGATGGCTGGGCAGCCCCGGATGCAGCACCTGCGCTACGCCCGGCTGACCCTCCAGCCAGCCGGCGAGGGCAAGCGCGCTCTTTTGATGGCGCTCCAGCCGCACACCCATCGTGCGCAGGCCGCGCAGCACCTGGTAGACGTCGTCAGGCCCGGCGCAGCAGCCCATCGTGTTGAACGTCTCGAAAAGCTGCTTCCAGCAGTCCGCATTGGCCGACACCGTACCGAGCAGCACGTCGGAATGGCCGGCCGGGTATTTCGTCGCCGCGTGGATCGAGATGTCGACGCCATGGTCGAGGGGGCGAAAGTAGAGCGGCGTCGCCCAGGTATTGTCCATCATGACGATGGCGCTGGCGGCATGTGCTGCCTTGGCGATGGCCGGTATGTCCTGCACCTCGAAAGTGTTGGAGGCCGGCGATTCGGTGAACACCACCCTGGTGTTGGGCTTGATCAGCGCCGCGATGCCGGCGCCGATGCGCGGTTCGTAATACTCGACCTCGATGCCCAGCCGCTTCAGCATCATGTCGGCGAGGTTACGGGTCGGATGATAGACGGAATCGACGATCAGCAGATGATCGCCGGCCGACAGGAAGGCGAGCAGCGGCAACGTCACCGCCGCCAGGCCGGACGGCACCGCGACCGTGCCGGCGGAGCCTTCCAGCGCATCGATCGCGCTATTCAGCGCATCGGTGGTCGGCGTGCCGCGCGTGCCGTAGGTGTATTTCTGGCTGCGTGAAGCCATCGTCGCTGCGTTGGGATAGAGCACGGTCGAGGCATGCACCACCGGCGGATTGACGAAGCCGAAATAGTCATGCGGGTTGTTGCCGGAATGGGCGAGCCGCGTGTTGATGCCCATCTCGCTGCCGTCTTTTGCCATTGCTTTTCGTCCCATGGATTGGTCGTTAGCCATAGTGCGGCGGCATTGGCCGCGCAACCGCAGCGCACTCGCCAGGCCAAGCTCTTGAATATGCCAATTCAGCAATGCGCCGTAGTTCTTCTGGACGGCTGCCAGCTGTGCTTGGCAAGTCACGGTCGGACTTTGCCGGCTTTATTGGCGCGCTGACCAATTTGCGGGCGCGTTTGTCTGCAATTTCAGGCATTTCAGGCGGTTGGTTTTCAAAGTCTTTCGAATTCGGTCATTTCCCTTGACCTCACAGGAATAATCGCCTTCGATGTTGTTCGTGAATGGGAGGCAGCGCGTCGATTACGATGCGGGATTCCGGTAATGGGCCGGGATACATAGCTGCGTTCACACGGGAAAAGTCAGGTTCGCCTGGAAAAAACAGAAAAGGGTCTGTGGGTCATGAAACACATTGCAATCGGCGTTTTGGGCGCCGCCGCGTTTGGATTCGCGGCTTCGGCGGCTTCGGCGGCCACGCTCGACGATGTCAAGGCGAAGGGCTTCATCCAATGCGGCGTCTCGACCGGTCTGGCCGGCTTCTCGGCGCCGGACGACAAGGGTGAGTGGCAAGGCATCGACGCGGACTTCTGTCGCGCTGTGGCGGCCGCCGTGTTCGGCGATGGCACCAAGGTGAAGTTTACGCCGCTCAGCGCCAAGGAGCGGTTTACCGCTCTGCAGTCGGGCGAGATCGACATCCTGTCGCGCAACACCACCTGGACCATCAATCGCGACACCGCACTCGGCCTGAACTTCATCGGCACGACTTATTATGACGGCCAGGGCTTCATGATCAACGCCAAGAAGCTTCCGGGCGTGAACTCGGCGCTGCAGCTTTCGGGCGCGGCGGTGTGCGTGCAGAGCGGCACCACGACCGAGCTCAACCTTGCCGACTATTTCAAGTCGAACAAGATGGAGTACAACCCGGTCGTCTTCGAAAAGCTGGAAGAGGTCAACGCCGCCTATGATGCCGGCCGCTGCGACGTCTACACCACCGACCAGTCGGGCCTCTATGGTATCCGCCTGACCCTCGGCGCGCCGGCCGACCATGTCGTGTTGCCTGAGATCATCTCCAAGGAACCGCTTGGGCCGGCCGTGCGCCAGGGCGACGACCAGTGGTACCACATCGTCAAGTGGACCTATTTCGCGCTGCTCGACGCCGAGGAGCTCGGCATCACCAAGGCCAATGTCGACGAGATGAAGAACTCGGACAGTCCCGAGATCAAGCGCGTGCTCGGCCAGGAAGCCGACACTAAGATCGGCACCGATCTCGGTGTCTCCAATGACTGGGTCGTTAACATCGTCAAGGCCGTCGGCAATTACGGCGAGATGTTCGAGCGCAATGTCGGCTCCGGCAGCCCGCTGAAGATCGCGCGCGGCATCAACGCGCTGTGGACCAAGGGTGGCCTGCAATACGCTCCGCCGATCCGCTGATCGACAATGGATACGGAAGGCAGATCGTCTGCCTTCCGGTCTCTCTTTCCAGGGGACTGTCGAATGGCATCGCAGGAAGTTCTTCGCGAGGAGCCAAGCCGCGGTTCCTTCATCAATGATCCTCGCGTCCGCGGTATATTCTTTCAGGCAGTGGTCCTCGTCCTGCTGGTAGCGGGAGTCTGGTGGGTTACCCACAACGTCATCGTCAATCTGACACGCTTGCACATCGCCTCCGGCTTCGGCTTTCTCAAGGGCCGCGCCGGTTTCGACATCAGCGAAAGTGCCATCGCTTATTCGTCAGATTCGACTTATTTCCGAGCCATCCTGGTCGGCTTCATCAACACCGTGATCGTGGCCGTCGTCGGCATCATCACCGCCACCATCATCGGTTTCATCGTCGGCATCGGCCGACTGTCGCGCAACTGGCTGATCAGGAAGATCTGCACGGTCTATGTCGAGGTGTTTCGCAACATCCCGCCGCTGCTGGTCATCTTCTTCTGGTATTCCGGCGTGCTTGCGGTGCTGCCGCCGCCGCGCGAGAGCATCAATTTGCCGTTCGGCTCCTTTCTCAACCAGCGCGGCTTCTATTTTCCGCGCGCTATTTGGGGCGACGGCTCCTGGCTGATCCTGGTCGCTCTGCTCCTCGGCATCGCTATGGCCTGGTTCGTTGCCCGCAAGGCGCGACAGCGGCAGATGGCGACGGGTCAGCCGTTCCCGGTGCTCTGGACATCCATAGCGTTGATCGTCGGCCTGCCGCTGCTGGCCTACGCGTTGAGCGGCTTTCCGTTGAGCTTCGAATTCCCGAAACAATCGACCTTCAACCTGGTCGGCGGCTTTCAGGTCAGGCCGGAGTTCCTGTCACTTTATCTGGCGTTGTCCTGCTATACGGCCGCCTTCATCGCCGAGATTGTGCGCGCCGGCATCAGGGGCGTCAGCACGGGCCAGACCGAGGCGGCCGCGGCACTCGGGCTGCGCTCGGGATCGATCCTCAGGCTTGTCGTCGTGCCGCAGGCGATGCGCATCGTTATCCCGCCGCTGACCAGCCAGTATCTCAACCTGACCAAGAACTCTTCGCTCGCCATCGCCATCGGCTATCCGGACCTGACGGCGACCGCTGGCACTGTCTTGAACCAGACCGGGCAGGCGGTCGAAGGCGTGGTGATCATGATGGCTGTCTATCTCGCGCTCAGCCTGATCACGTCGGCGATCATGAACGTCGTCAATGCCAGGATGGCGCTGGTGGAGAGGTAGGGCCATGCAGGAACACGACATGTCCTGGGTGCGGACGGAGATGGTGCTGGCGCAGCCGGCGCCGTCGAGCGAGCGTGGCCTCACCGCCTGGATCCGCAAGAACCTGATTGCCACCACGGGCGACACCATCCTCACGATCGTCGGCATCGCGCTGGTCGCTATGATCCTGCCGCAGATCGTCAATTGGGCCTTCATCAACGCCCAGTGGATCGGACCGGACCGCTCGGTCTGCGCCACCGTGGCGCAAGGCGGCATCCAGCCGGATGGCTGGACCGGTGCTTGCTGGGCATTCGTCAACGCCAAGTTCGGCCAGTTCATGTTCGGCACCTATCCTATCGAGGAGCGTTGGCGGCCGATCGTTGTGGCCATCCTGTTCGTGGCACTGCTGGTACCATTGCTCATCCCGCGCGTACCGCGCAAAGGGCTGAACGCCATTCTTCTCTTCCTGGCGCTGCCGATCGTCGCCTTCGTTCTGCTGGTCGGCGGCATGTTCGGCCTGCCGCATGTCGAGACGTCGCGTTGGGGTGGGCTGCTGGTGACGCTCAGCCTGTCCTTCGTCGGCATAGCCGTGTCGCTGCCGATCGGCATCGTGCTGGCGCTCGGCCGGCGCTCGAACATGCCGATCGTCAAGCTGCTGTGCGTGGTCTTCATCGAGACGGTACGCGGCATCCCGCTGATTACCGTGCTGTTCTTTGCCAGCGTCATGCTGCCGCTGTTCCTGCCGGCCGGCGTCAGCTTCGACAAGTTCCTGCGCGCGCTGATCGGCGTGTCGCTGTTTGCCGCCGCCTACATGGCCGAAGTGGTGCGCGGCGGCCTGCAGGCGATCCCCAAAGGCCAGTATGAGGGCGCCGATTCGCTCGGCCTCAGCTACTGGCAGAAGATGGGTCTGGTCGTCATGCCGCAGGCGCTGAAGCTGGTCATTCCCGGCATCGTCAACACCTTCATCGGCATGTTCAAGGACACCAGCCTGGTCATCGTCATCTCGATGTTCGACCTCCTCGGCATCGTCAAGCAGAACTTCTCCGACGCCAATTGGGCGACGCCGCAGACGGCCAGATCCGGCCTGGTGTTCGCGGCCTTCATCTTCTGGCTGTTCTGCTTCGGCATGTCGCGCTATTCAATGTATACGGAACGCCGTCTCGACACCGGCCACAAACGCTAAAAAGGGGACCTTGTCATGGTCATAGAAAACGCCGTCAGCGCGGAAGAGATCAAGGTCAATGCCGCCAAGATGCACATTTCCACCACCGATGTCGCCATCGACATCATTGCCATGCACAAATGGTACGGCGAATTCCATGTGCTGAAGGACATCAATCTAAAGGTGATGCGCGGCGAGCGGATCGTCATCTGCGGCCCGTCGGGCTCCGGCAAATCGACGATGATCCGCTGCATCAACCGGCTGGAGGAACACCAGAAGGGCAAGATCATAGTCGACGGCAAGGAACTGACCAACGATCTGAAGAAGATCGACGAGGTGCGCCGCGAGGTCGGCATGGTGTTCCAGCACTTCAACCTGTTCCCGCATCTGACCATTCTGGAAAATTGCACGCTGGCGCCGATCTGGGTGCGCAAGATGCCGCGGAAGCAGGCCGAGGAAATCGCCATGCATTTCCTCAAGCGCGTCAAGATCCCGGAACAGGCCAACAAATATCCCGGCCAGCTTTCCGGCGGCCAGCAACAGCGCGTGGCGATCGCCCGCTCGCTGTGCATGAACCCGCGCATCATGCTTTTCGACGAGCCGACCTCGGCTCTCGATCCGGAAATGATCAAGGAAGTGCTGGAGACGATGGTCGGGCTGGCCGAGGAAGGCATGACCATGCTCTGCGTCACCCACGAAATGGGCTTTGCGCGCAAAGTCGCCAACCGGGTGATCTTCATGGATCAGGGTCAGATCGTCGAGCAGAACACGCCGTCCGAGTTCTTCGACCACCCGCGCCATGAGCGCACGAAGCTGTTCCTGTCGCAGATCCTGCACTGATCCTGTACGCCGGTTCGGGACAAGACCGGCGGACGGCCTCTCTGCCTTGCTTGGCTCCGTGCCTATTCGACGAGTGGTGATGCTCGGGGGATCTGCCCTTTGGTCGATGGCGAGCATCGAGAACTATATTAGCACCCACAATCCTCCTGCGACGATCACCGCATATCGTGCAGCCTTGCCCAATGCGACAAGCATCACGAATACGCCGAGATGGATGCGGGCCGCGCCTGCCGCGACGGTGAAGGCGTCCCCGACGACCGGCAGCCAGGCGAACAGGAGCAAGAACGCACCAAAGCGGCGAAAGGTCCGGCTCGCCCGCTCGTATCGTTCACGAGTGACGGGAAACCATCGCCTGGACTGGAGCATGTCGATGCCACGCCCCAGCATCCAGTTCACCACCGAGCCGAGCGTGTTGCCGATCGTGGCGATCGCACAAAGCAGCACCGGATCGCCACGGCCGCCGGCGATCAAGCCGGCGAGCACAACTTCCGACGAGAACGGCAAGATCGTTGCGGCGAGGAATGCGCTGGTGAACAGGACGCCATAGATTGCCAGTGCAGCCACGTCGAACGACCGACTAGGCCTGCACGTCGACGATGCCCATCATGCCGAGCTGCTCGTGCTCCAGGATGTGGCAATGATACATCCTCCGCCCGGGGCGATCCTGGCGCAGCAAAAGCCGCACCGTTTCGCCGCGTGCCACGTTGACCGTGTCCTTCCAGGCGAGATAGGCCGGTTTCGAGACCTGCCCACGACGTTCGTGCTCGACCACCTGGAACTGCGTCCCGTGCACATGGAACGGATGGTCCATGTCGGCCTTGTTGACGATTTCCCAGAGCTCGACCTGTCCTGTTTTTGACACCACGTCGATGCGGCCCATGTCGAACGCCGCGCCGTTGATCAGGAATCCCATCTGCATATCCGTCGCGCCCATCGTCATCGTTTCGGTGAACACGAAACGCCGGCTGACAGCAGGGGTGCCAAGTTGTGCAATTGGTCGAAGCCTTTCCGGCAGCGGAGGAAACGTCTCTGCAGGCGTGTCCGAAACATTAACCGTAAGCAATGTCAGGCCTGCATCGGCGGGGCGGCCTGCGCCCATCCAGCCGCGATCGTAGTCGAGCGTGTTCAGGGTGACGGGGCCGGGCTTCTCAAACGAGACGATCAGTTCAAGGCGTTCCGCCGGGCTGAGCAGGACGTCCTTGGCTGCCACCGGCGCCTCCAGCAGACCGCCATCGGTGCCGATGATCGTCATGGGTGCGCCGTCGAAGGAGAGCCGCAAAAAGCGCGCGTTGGTCGCGTTGTAGAACCGAAATCGCCGCTTTGTTCCAAACGGGACCGATAGGGCGGGATTTTTCTGTCCGTTGACCAGCACGTGATCGCCGACGCGCCCGTTCATCAAATCGACCATGGTGTTGTCCGGCATGGTGCCGTCGGCGGCAAGGCGAAGGTCTGTGAACACCAGCACAGTGTCGCCATACTCGGCCGGGATCGGGTCCGCCTTCGGCTTGACCACGAACGCGCCGGCAAGCCCGCGATAGACCTGCTCGGCCGTCTTGCCGTGCGGATGCGGATGATACCAGTAGGACCCCGCGCTTCCTTCGGGCAGTTCGAAGCTGTAGGTGCGCTCCGTGCCCGTCGCAACGGGGTCCATCGGATTGCCATCCTGGTCAGCCGGAACCGGCATGCCATGCCAATGGATGGTGCTCGTCTCTTCAGGAATTCGGTTCGTGAATGCAATCTCGACACGGTCGCCTTCAGTCACCTCGATCAATGGCCCCGGGCTCATGCCATTGTACCCAAGGATTGGCGTGTCGAGCCCCGCTGCAAAGCGAACCATGGCGGGTTCAGCCGTGAGGTTCGCTCTGAACAGGCGGGGCGTATCGGCTTCATTGACTAGCAGCTGTAACTCGCGCAACGCCTGGCCCTCAGGCAGCATGGCTGCGCTTTTTGGCGCCGCGCCCATGTCGTGGCCCGCCTGCCCCATATCCATGCCGGGCATCTCGTCCATCTTCATCTGGGCGATGGCGCGCGGACTAGCGAGAACCGTGGCAGCGCCTGCCGCCAGAAAACTGCGTCGATTCATGTGTTGTCTCCGAGATTAAGGTCACGCGCGTCGGCACGCGGTATAGCTCAGGTGGCACGCTCCGTAGCCAGATTGACATTGGCCTCGGTCACGTCATGCCACCCGTCTTCAGCGCCTTTTCGGGCGGGCGACACAGGAGGCGCAAGGTCATGCCCCTCGGTGCCAATCTGAATCGCGGGAGCGGAAACAGGCTCGTCTGGGATTCGAGGAGTGACGGCAGTCATGGGTTTGCAGCTCCAACCGGGCAGTTGCCACACGACATAAAGGTTCCCATCATGGGAAGGTCAAGAGGCAAATTTCGATGTGCTGCCTCGGCACAGCAGCGATGATTTGAGCTGGCTCAAAAGCCCTTGACCTTCCCGTGATGGGAAGCCTCATGACAACCCCACTAGGGGAGAGCCGCAATGATAAGACTGAAAGTTCCGGAAATGGGCTGCGGGCAGGCGTCATCAGATCAGTCGGTTACAACGAAAAATAGGCCGCCCGTGCGGCGTACGGCCGGCACGGATCATAAGCGCGCCAGCCGCGTTTGTTGCCATTAGGAGTTGCATAACAAGCCGCGTGGGCACGTGCGGCGGCAGGTCAAGGGCTCATCCTGATGCTTATCCAACCGATCGATTATTTCCTCGTCGTCTGGTTCGCGCTGGCGCTGGCTTCGACGCTTTATGTCGGCTTCGACCAATATCGCAACAATCCCGAGCCGGTGGTGATGAAATGGGGCTTCATCCTGGTCACCCTCTATATGGGTCCGCTCGGCTTGCTGCTCTACGTGCTCGCCGACAAGGAGCCCCGGCCGGGCGAGCATGAACTCTTCACCCGGCCGCTCTGGAAGCAGGGCGTCGGCTCCACCATCCACTGCGTCGCCGGCGATGCCACCGGCATCATTCTTGCCGCCGCCATCACGGCGGCGCTTGGCCTGCCGATGTGGATCGACCTGATCGTCGAATATCTCGCCGGCTTTGCCTTCGGCCTGTTCATCTTCCAGTCGCTGTTCATGAAATCGATGATGGGCGGCACCTATCGGGAGAACGTACGCAAGAGCTTCCTGCCCGAGTTCATCTCGATGAACTTCATGATGGCCGGCATGGCGCCGGTCATGAGTTTTCTGATGATGGGCCGCGACATGCGCGCGATGGAACCGACGGAGCTGTTGTTCTGGGGCGTGATGTCGATCGGCGTCATCGCCGGCTTTGCGCTTGCCTACCCGGCCAATGTCTGGCTGGTCGCCCGCGGCTTGAAGCATGGGTTGATGACACAGCGCGCGCAGGCAGCCGGCATCGATGGTCGAGAGCAGCCTGGAACGAGGCAACATGCGCAGATGCAAATGCAGCAGGCCGACGCCAGTGGCCATCGCGGACAGCGCCACAATATGGCTTCCCACAAAGGCAAAGGCGGCGGCCATCACATGGAGACAGATGCCACGACGCCGCAGGTCGCTGCCCTGGGTGCCGTCTCCCTGCTGGCGCTCGCCATCGGCATGGTCGCGCCTGCGAACTGGCTGAACCTGACGCTGTCGGCACGCGACGTCGGCGGGGTGATCATGCCGCAAGGCATGATCATGGATCGCGACACGCCGGCCGATACGATGCGCGACATGGCCGCTACCGATCCACGCCTCGTGGCCGCCTCTTATGGCCTGACGGCAAGGGGCGACCAGGAACTGCCTTTTCGGATGGAGAACGGCATCAAGGTGTTCGAGCTCAGGCCTTCAGTGGTCCGCTGGCAGATCCTGCCGGACGTCGCGGTCGACGCCTATGCCTATAATGGCCAGATTCCCGGTCCGCGAATTCACATTCGTCAGGGCGATCGGGTCAGGATCAACGTTACCAACGGCCTGCCCGAGGAAACGACGGTGCATTGGCATGGCTTGATCTTGCCGAACCAGATGGATGGGCCGGCCGAAATCACGCAGGCGCCGATCGAAACCGGCCAATCCTATTCATACGAATTCACTGCAACCCAGCACGGAACCTATTTCTACCACCCCCATGCGAAGCCCGACCGGACCCAGGCACTCGGCCTCTACGGTGCGCTGATCATCGATCCCGCCAATCCCGCCGACGAGGTCGCGGCCGACCATGACTACGTCATCGAGCTTCAGGAATGGCTGGTGCGGGAAGGGCTGACCTACCCGTCGATGCCGATGGACGGCGGCATGCCGAATTTCTTCACCATCAACGGCAAGGCCTATCCCTCGACCGAGACGATCCCGATGAAGGTCGGCGAGACGCTCAAGGTGCGGTTCATCGGCACCAACAACGGCTTCATCCATCCGATGCATATCCATGGCGGACCGTTCGAGGTCGTTGCCCGCGACGGCGAAACGATTCCTGCGTCCGGTCGTTTCCTTGCCGATACGATCAACGTCGGGCCTGGTCAGCGCTACGACGTGATCTGGAAGGCGCAGCGTCCGGGCAAATGGCTGATCCATTGCCACATCCCGCATCACACCACGAACAACAATGTCGAGGAGAAGGGCGGCGGCGGGCTGATGGTCGTCATCGATGTGACATGACCGACGTCGCCTGGGCTCGTTCCAACCGCTGCACCGGCCCGGACGCCTGCAGTGGCTGAAACCATATTTTCTCTCAGGTTGATGTGATCTGCCAGACAGCGACGCCGGCAAGGGCGAGACCGGCGGCGCCCTCGATGGTCCGGGAGATGGTTTCGAACAGCCGTGGCTGGCGCGCGAAAAACTGTACAAGCCGTTCCCGAAACAGGATCGACAACACCGCGACGCAGGACAGCGTCAGCGCCACGCCGACCATCATGGTGATGGCAAACAGGACGCCCGCGACCGGAACACCCCTGGAGATCGCGAAAGTCATCGCGAAAAGCGTCAGCGGGCATGGGATCAGGCCTGCCATGACGCCGACAGCCTCGCCCTCGTGCCTGTGGTGATGGCTGTGGCTCAAAGCGCGCCAGAGCAATCCAGACGCCAATGAGGCCCAGCAATCCGCGACTGATATGCTCCAGAAGCGGAGCGCGGCCGACGCTGCCCAATGCTATGGAAACCAGTGGCAGCGAGAGAGCCGCAATCAGAACGGCAATCGTCACATGCGTGAACGATAGCGTGATAGATACGAGCAGGCCGCGCGAGACCTTCGCATCCGAACCGGCAAGATAAGTCGCCAGCACGGCCTTGCTGTGACCCGGCGTCAGCGCATGGGCAGCCCCGAACACGACACCCATCGGCAGGAAGGCCACGAACGCCAGCCAATTGCCTCCTGCCGAAAGCAGCTTGATCTGTTCGCCGAGCGTCAGATAGATCGTGCGCTGAAATTCGACGAGCGTCTGGAACATCGGACGAGACTAGCAGAAAATCGGCGAGCGTCAGTGCATGTGGCCATGGTCCTGCGTGTGCTCGTGAGGATGGTCGTTCTCTCCACGTTCGGTTGAAAACCGCACATTCGCCTCAGCCAAGGCCGGCATATGCTGGGACAGTTCGTCCTTCAGCGCTGCTGCGATCTTGTTCGCATCCGACAGCGGCAGGCTTTCGTCTGCGGCAATTGCGATGTCGGCGTGCAATCGATGACCGATCCAGCGCGCCTTGGCATCGACAATGCGTGCGCCCAGAACATGCTCGGCGGCATGTCGGATTTCATCCATCACACCGGGTTCGATTCCATCCAGCATGCGGGTCAGCACCGAGCGGGCCGATTGCCAGACGATACCGAAGATCGCAATCGTGATCAGCAGGCCGACGATCGGGTCGGCCAAGGAAAAACCGAGCCAGACGCCGAGGGCTCCGATGACCACGGCAAGACTGGTAAGTCCGTCGGTGCGGGCGTGGTAGCCGTCGGCAATCAGTGCCGCGCTGTTGATTTCGCGGCCGACGCGGATACGGAACACGGCAACCGCCTCATTGCCGAGGAAGCCGACAATGCCCGCCGCAGTCAGCCAGCCGAGGTGTGTCACCACTTGTGGATTGATCAGCCTGTCGATGGCTTGGTAGGCGGCGACTACAGCGCTGAACAGGATGATGAGCACGATGATGATGCCGGCCAGATCCTCGACCCGACCCAAGCCATAGGTGAAGGTTCGCGACGGCTTGCGCCGCGCCAGCACGAACGCAATCCATAGCGGGATCGCCGTGGTCGCGTCGCCGATGTTGTGGATCGTGTCGGCCAGCAGCGCCACACTTCCCGACAACGCAACCACGACCATCTGCAATGCCGCGGTGATGGCCAGGATCACAAACGACCATTTGATTGCCCAGATGCCCCGGTCGGTGGTGGCAATTGTCGCATCGATGACGCCATGGGTGTGGCCGTGCGAACCGTGATCGCCATGATGATGTGCGGCGTGCGAGCCGAACCCGAGCCATTCCAGAATGGGGGCTACAATGGCATTCATAGATACTTCGCCAGCTGCTTGAGTTCCGCCAGCGAGTTGCCGCCGGTTTCCACGCTGTCCGTCAGGCAGTGCTCGATATGGTCGTTGATCAGCCCGCGCTTGGCGCTGCTGATCGCTTTTTCGACGGCATGAAGCTGCTGCGCCAGGTCAACGCAAGGGCGATGCGCCTCGATCATGGCCAGCACCGCCGCAAGGTGGCCTTGCGCGCGCTTCAGCCGCTTTATGATGGAAGGATGCGAGGCGTGGAGGTGATCTGACATGCCTCAGCATATCCTCCGGGGGAGGATATGCGTCAAGCTCTAAGTCAGCTGTGCAACTTTCGGAGAGGCTTCACCTTGAGCGTTGCTTGTTCTATGCCTTTCCCATGAAGAAGCTTGCCCGTTTTCTTGGCCTGCTGGTCGTTGCAGCAGTCCTTGCGGTGGCGCTGGGCACGCTGCTGCCGCGCCCGCTCTGGCCGGCGGCCATTGCCGATCCGATCGGCACAAGCCACCGTATCCTGGTGCTGCAAAATCCGATCCACACCGACATCGCCATCCCGGTCGACGACGATGTGCGCCGGCGCTTCCACTTTCTGGTCGATGCCGGCATTCCGGTCGACATGGCGGAGGTCCGCTACATCGTCTTCGGCTGGGGCGGCCGCGCCTTCTATCTGGAGACGCCGACCTGGTCGGAGCTGAAGGCAGTGCCGGTGATGAAGGCGCTGACCGTCGATGCCTCGGTGATGCATGTCGACATTTCCGGCGAAATCGCCGAGCCGCATCCCGACGTCGCCGGCTTCGATATCGGCGACGAACGCTTTACCGCGCTGCTCGATTACATTGCGGCAAGTTTCCAGCAGGGGCCGAACGGGGCCATCCTGATCGAGAATGCGGCCTATTCCCGCTTCGATCGTTTCTTCGAAGCCAATGGTCATTTCAATTCGCTGATCGGCTGCAACACCCGGACGGCGGCGGCACTGCGCACGGCCGGCCTGCGCACCGGATGGTGGAATCCGCTGCCGGCCTCACTCGGCCTGTCGATGCGGCTTTACAATTGACCGGGCGTTTCCAGCCGATCAGAGCCGCGATCCTTCGCGCGCCACTCTGTCCTATCGGACATCTCCCCCACGAGGGGGGAGATTAGCGGCTTCGGCGCCTTGCCAGGTCATGCAACCTTGAAGATTGGCGAAAGCCAATGTGATGGCCAATCTCCCCCCAATTGGGGGAGATGTCCGGCAGGACAGAGAGGGGCGCTGTCCCGCCAGCCTGTCGTGCGTATCATCGCGCGCCATCGTCCAACGCCCGCCAGCCATAGAGCCAGTCGAGATCGGCGGCGAGCTTTTCGGGTGAGCGCATCGCCAGGAACAGGTTGCGGACCATCGCCACCGGCCCGGCCGCATGCCAGGCGAGGCGATTGACGGCGCCGCGGCGGGCAACCTGGGCGACGCGCGGCCGCCGCGCCTGTTCCCAGGCGGCAAGTGCCCGCTCAAGATCGGCTGGCGAAGCGGCAACGAAGCCGGCAAGCGTCGCCGCGTCCTCGATCGCCATCGCCGCGCCCTGCGCGGCAAACGGCGTCATCGCGTGCGCCGCATCGCCGATCAGCGCGATGCCTTGCGGCGTCGTCCACCGCCGCTGCTCGACGGTGTGGATCGGCCATGCCGTCCATGGTGCCGCTTCGCTCGCCAGACGGACCAGCGCCGGCGCGGTACCGTGCATGGCGCTTGAGAGGCTGGCGGGGTCGGCATGCCCCGACCAGCCCTCGGCGATACGCTTGCCCTTGGTGAAGGCGGCGAGATTGAAGGCAGTGCCACGGCTGACCGGATAAGCGACCATATGGAAGCCGGGATAGAGGAATGCGCTAACGCAATCGGGCGCACCGATCACCTTTAGGGCTTGTCCGGCGGGGCTGTCGGCGGCCACCGTGGCGCGCCAGGCAAGCTCGCCCGAAAACCGGCTCCTACCGAATTCGGCCGCCTTGCGGGCAAGCGTTTCTCGCACCGAAGACCAGACGCCATCCGCGCCGATCAGCAACGATGCTTCCGTTTTGATGGCCGTGCCGGCAACCTCTACCGTTGCGGTGATGCCATGCGGTTTGACAGCGGCACCGATGACGAGAGCGCCGGTGACAAGTTCGATGCCGGGCCGCTCGGCTATCCGCTCCATCAGCGCTGACTGCAGATCCGCGCGGTGGGCAACGAGATAGGGCGCGCCCCAGCGCGTTTCGGCCGCCTGGCCAAGCGGTACGCGCGCCAGCTCGCGCAGCGTGGCGGCATCCTTGAGCACGACCGCCTCCGGCCGCACCGCCGTCGGCAGCAGCCGATCGAGTACGCCGAGCTGCCGTAGGATGCGCGTCGCGTTGGGTGAAAGCTGGATACCGGCGCCGGCAGCCTCGAGGTGCTGCGCCTGTTCGAACAGTTTTATCCGATAGCCGCGCTCGGCGAAGGCCAGTGCCGCGCTCAGCCCGGCGACGCCCGCCCCGGCGATGACCACCTGCCGGCACTGCGTTTCCTGCATCAGGCTTATCGCGGAAGAATCAGGCGGCCTGGTCGATATAGAGGCAGCCCGGCGGCTGCGTTTCCAAGGCCTTCAGCTTCGGCGAATAGCGATAGAGCGTCGAGCAGTAGGGGCAGACCTTTTCATTGTCGTCACCCATGTCGAGAAATACATGCGGATGGTCGAAAGGCGGATTGGCGCCGGTGCACATGAATTCCTTGACGCCGATGTCGATTGCCGGATAGCCCGCATCGTTCTGGAAATGGGGAATGGAACCGCCTGCCATCGTCGTCTCCTGATCTTATCGATTGCATCTGGATCATAACCCGTCTCTTTGCAAGATCGATGAAATGAAACTGTCGCAAAAGCCTGTCAGAGGATAAGTTAAGCCGGTTAAGGCTGTGGTCGTCGAACGGTGTGGGAAGAGCGGAAACCATGAACGAACTGAAGCCGGTCCAGAACGAATTCATCACCGTTGAGGCGGCGAGCCGCGAAGGCGGCAATCCCGACCGCTTCGTCAACCGCGAGTTTTCCTGGCTGCAATTCAACCGGCGCGTGCTCGAAGAGTCGCTGAACGCCAATCATCCGCTGCTCGAGCGTGTTCGCTTCCTGTCGATATCGGCAGCCAATCTCGACGAGTTCTTCATGGTCCGCGTCGCCGGTCTTGCCGGCCAGGTGCGCGAGGGCATCGTGCTGAAGAGCCCGGATGGCCGCACGCCCGAGCAGCAGCTCGAACAATTGCTGCGCGAGGTCGAGCGCCTGCAGGAGGACCAGCAAAAAAGCCTTTCGGCGCTGATGCTGCTGCTCGACAAGGAAGGCATTGAGAGCATCACTCGCGAGGCGCTGAGCAAGGACGAGAAGGCCTGGCTGGAGGACCATTTCCAGGAGCAGGTATTTCCGGTGCTGACGCCGTTGTCGATCGATCCGGCGCATCCGTTCCCGTTCATTCCCAATCTCGGTTTCTCGATGGCGCTGCAATTGCGCCACCGCAAGAACGGCGAGGAGATGAGTGCGCTTTTGCGCCTGCCGATGGCGCTGAAGCGGTTCATCCGTTTGCCGGATCGCAAGCGCCATGTCCGCTTCATCCCGCTCGAGGAGGCGGTCGGTCTTTATATCGGCAAGCTGTTCCCAGGCTATGAGGTCAAGGGCTCCGGCACGTTCCGCATCATCCGCGACAGCGATATCGAGGTCGAGGAAGAATCAGAGGATCTGGTGCGGCTGTTCGAGACGGCGCTGAAGCGCCGCCGCCGCGGTTCGGTCATCCGTATCGAATTCGACATGCTGATGCCGCCCGAGTTGCGCGACTTCGTTGCCGGCGAGCTTGGCGTCTCGGCAAGCCGCATCAGCGTGCTCACCGGTCCGCTGGCGCTCAGCCAGATTTCGGAGATCGTCGCCGTCGCCCGCGACGATCTGAAATTCACCCCCTACAATCCGCGCTTTCCCGAGCGCATCCGCGAGCATGGCGGCGATTGCTTTGCCGCCATCCGCGAGAAGGACATCATCGTCCACCACCCCTATGAATCCTTCGACGTCGTGGTGCAGTTCCTGCGCCAGGCAATGGCCGACCCGGAAGTGGTGGCGATCAAGCAGACGCTCTACCGCACCTCCAACGACAGCCCGATCGTGCGCGCTCTGGTCGACGCCGCCGAGGCCGGCAAGTCGGTGACGGCGCTGGTCGAGCTCAAGGCGCGTTTCGACGAGGAGGCCAACATCCGATGGGCGCGCGACCTCGAGCGCGCCGGCGTCCAGGTCGTTTTCGGCTTTCTCGAACTGAAGACCCACGCAAAGATGTCGCTGGTGGTGCGGCGCGAGGATGGGAGGCTGCGCAATTACGTGCATCTGGGCACCGGCAACTACCACCCGGTCACCGCCCGCATCTACACCGACCTGTCCTTCTTCACCACCGACCCGACAATCGCGCGCGATGTCGCCCAATTGTTCAACTTCATCACCGGCTATGCCGAGCCGGCCGAGCAGATGCGGCTGGCCATCTCGCCGTTCACGCTGCGCGACCGCATCCTCCAGCACATTTCGGACGAGATCAGCCACGCGCTGGAGGGCAGGCCGGCCCGCATCTGGATGAAGATGAATGCGCTGGTCGATCCGATCGTCATCGATGCGCTCTACGATGCCAGCCGCGCCGGCGTCGAGATCGATCTCGTCGTGCGCGGCATCTGCTGCCTGAGGCCGCAGGTGCCCGGCCTATCGGAGAACATCAGGGTGAAGTCGATCGTCGGCCGTTTCCTCGAGCACAGCCGCATCTACTGCTTCGGCAACGGCCACGGCCTGCCATCGGACGGGGCGATCGTCTACATCTCCTCGGCCGATTTGATGCCGCGCAATCTCGACCGCCGCGTCGAGACCATGGTGCCGATCACCAATCCAACTGTGCATGAGCAGGTGCTCGGCCAGATCATGCTCGGCAACATCATGGACAACCAGCAAAGTTTCGACGTATTGGCTGACGGAACCTCCCGGCGCGTCGTGCTGGAAGAGGGCGAGGAACCGTTCAACGCGCAGGAATATTTCATGACTAATCCGAGCCTGTCCGGACGGGGCGATGCGTTGAAGTCGCATGCGCCCAAGCGTATCGCGCAGTTCAAACGCCGCAAGAGACAGAACGCAGCGACGGGCTGATGATTTCAGCGTCCCAGGGCCGGCTCCAGGACCGCCGACCGCTGTCCATCATCGATATCGGGTCGAACTCGATCCGTCTTGTCATCTATGAGGGGCTGGCGCGCTCGCCGACCTTGCTGTTCAACGAAAAGATGCTGGCCGGCCTCGGCCGCGGCATCGTTTCGACCGGAAAACTCGATCCCGAGGCGGTGACGCGCTCGATGGAAGAGTTCCGCCGCTTCCGCGCGCTCTCCGACCAGGCCGGCGCGGAGCGCATGTATGTGCTGGCGACCGCCGCCGCTCGCGAGGCCGTCAACGGCCCCGACTTCATCCACCGCGCCGAGGATGTGCTCAAGACCGAGATCCAGGTGCTGAGCGGCCGCGAGGAAGCCCATTATTCGGCACTCGGCGTGATCTCCGGGTTCCACCCGGCCAACGGCATTGCCGGCGACCTTGGCGGCGGCAGCCTCGAACTGATCGACATCGATGGTGAGACGATCGGTGACGGCATCACGCTGCCGTTGGGCGGCTTGCGCCTGCAGGACATGGCGAAGAACTCGCTGGCCCAGGCGGCAAGGATCACGCGCGAGCAACTGGCGCGGGCGAAATTGCTGAAGGGCGGGCAGGGCAGGGCGTTCTACACGGTCGGCGGCACCTGGCGAAACCTCGCCCGGCTGCACATGGAAATGACCAACTACCCGCTCGGCGTCATGCACCATTACGAGATCGGCATCGAAAGCGCCGCGAATTTCCTCCGGCAGGTCGCCAAGGCCGAGATCGACAAGATCAAAGGCATCGAGGGCATCTCCAAGAACCGCCGCTCGCTGCTGCCCTATGGCGCCATCGTGCTGCAGGAGATCATGGCGGCGATGCAGCCGTCGAAGATCATCGTCTCGGCGCTGGGCGTGCGCGAGGGCTTTCTCTATTCGCTGCTCGACAAGGCCGAGCAGAAAGCCGATCCGCTGATCTCGGCGGCAGAAGAGCTTGCCCGCCTGCGCTCGCGCTCGGTCGACCACGCGCATGAGCTTGTCGAGTGGACCGGCAAGGCCTTCGCCGCCTTCGGCATCGACGAAACCAGGGATGAGGCGCGCTACCGCCACGCCGCCTGCCTGCTCGCCGACATCGGCTGGCGCGCCCATCCCGAATATCGCGGCAAGCAATCGCTCAATATCATCGCCCATGCCTCCTTCATCGGCGTCGACCATCCCGGCCGCGCCTTCCTGGCGCTTGTCAGCCTGTTTCGCCACGAGGGCGTGTTCAATGAAGCCGCTCCGGAAATCCGCGGGCTGGCGACACCGCGCTACCTCGAGCGCGCCCGCGTGCTGGCCGCGCTGCTGCGCGTCGTCTATTTGCTGACCGCGGCAATGCCCGGCGTCATGCCGCGGTTGAAATGGGAAAACCGCGGCAATGGCGTGCTGGCGCTGGTGCTGCCGGCAGCGCTGGCCGATCTTTACGGCGAGCGGCCGGCCGGCCGGCTGGCACAACTGGCAAGGGTCACTAACCGTCGGCTGGTGCTGGCGGTCGAGGGTGGGCCGAGCATGTCGGTGAAGTGAACGGACGGTCCGAGGCTGAATTCCGGGCGGTGGGGTAACGCGGAGCGAAGAATTCCATGACCATCCCAGAGTTATCGTCATCTCCGTCCGTAGCTGCGGCCGAAGCGCTCGGCTTCGATCCAGCGATCCACCGTAAGCTGCTTGCCGGGCTTGAGTCCGGCCTGTTGCGCGACTTGCACATCGTTCTCGCTGCCCGCTCCGAGAAGGTCTTCCTGGAGCACTATGCCGAGGGCAGGGACGAAGAATGGGGGCGCCCGATCGGGCAGATCGCCTTTGACGCCGGTACGCTGCATGATCTGCGCTCGGTGACGAAGAGCATCGTCAGCCTGCTTTACGGCATTGCGCTCGACAAGGGACTGGTGCCGCCACCCGATGCGCCGCTCTTCGCCCTGTTTCCCGAGTACGCTGATCTCGCCGCCGATCCCGCGCGCGCGAAGATCACGATCGGCCATGCGCTGACGATGACGCTCGGTATGGAGTGGGACGAAAACCGTCCCTATAGCGATCCGCAGAACAGCGAGATCGCGATGGAGAACGCGCCCGATCGTTATCGCTTCATCCTTGAGCGGCCGATCATCGCCGACCCCGGGAGCCGCTGGATCTATTCCGGCGGCAGCGTCGCTGGTTGGCGCGATCATTGAAAGAGGCTGCGGTAAATCCCTGCCGGATTTCGCGCGCGCGGCGCTTTTCGCGCCACTTGGCATCGAGCGCTTCCACTGGTCGGCTGGTCGTGACGGCGTCGCCTCCGCAGCCTCCGGCCTCAGGCTGGCGGCTCCAGACCTTTTGAAGATCGGTCAGCTCCTTCTTCGCAAGGGCTTGTGCAATGGGGAGAGGATCGCGTCGGAAGGCTGGATCAACGCGTCATTCACAGCCGCGACCTCGACGCCGGACGGCCTTGGTTATGGCCGGTTGCGGTTCACCGGCGACGCGCCGGCGCCGGCATTCGCCGCCCCGAAACCATGGTATGGCGGTTTCGGCAATGGCGGACAGCGGCTATGGCTGATGCCTGAAACCGACATCGCGGCGGTGATCTATGCCGGCAAGTACAATGCCTGGGATGCCTGGGTGACGCCGACCCGCGTCTGGCGCGAGATCATCCTGGCCAATTTCCTGAACGCTTGATGATCTGTGCTGACGCCAAAGTCTTTCACGTCGCTTCGGCACCGATGCCGATGCCACGCCCGTCGGCCGACCAGGCGCCCGCACCAGCCATTGCCAGCGCCAGAAAACCGCCGGATATGGCGATGTCCTTCATCAACATCTGTGAATGCATGAAGGTCAGCGTCGGATCGTCGCCGCCCTGGCCATAATGACCGATGAAGCCCGCCGCGATGCAGAACGCGGCGAGCAACAACGCCACGATCGGCGTCTTGAAGCCGACGAGGATGAGCAGCCCGGCGATCAGCTCGAACAGGCCTGTCGCCCAAGCCACCAGCGTCGGCAGCGGCAGGCCGAGGCCGGCGAAATAGCCCGATGTACCGGCGATGTCGGCAAGCGCATGGAAGCCGGACGGCACGAACAGCGCGGCGAGCAGCAGCCGGGAAAGCAAGAGCAGCGTATTGCGAGGCATGGTCTCCTCCGATATCGGCGGTCGATCCTAGCAGAGTTCCAGCCGGCAGATATAAACCGACAACGAAAAAGGGGCGCGGAAAATTCCGCGCCCCTTTGTTCAGGAATGCTGGGCTGCTTCAGCCGCGCTTGGCATCGATCGAATACGAGCCTGGACCCGAGGAGGCGAGTACGAGGAAGCCGCCGGCAATGCCGAGGTTCTTCATGAAATTGATCATCTGCATCTGATCGGCCCAGCCGGTGTGGGCGACCAGTGCGGTGGCGACTGTGAAGATCGCCATCACCCAGCCGACGATCCGGGTCTGGAAGCCGACGAGGATGGCGAGGCCGCCAAGCAGTTCGATCAGGCCGACGACAATGGCGGTCACCATCGGCAGCGGCAGGCCGAGGCTGCCGAAATAGCCGGCCGTGCCGGCAATCGCCGTCAGCTTGCCGAAACCGGAAAGCAGGAAGATGACAGCAAGCAGGATGCGGCCGAGCAGGATCGTGCCCGAGGCGCCGGAGGCGGTGCCGGAACCGGCAAACGAAGTGTTGGTGGACGTGTTGGTGGACATGCGTAACTCTCCAGAAGGGTTTGGCCAAACGACTTGGGATAGCCGTCCAGTTAGCGCATGCCGACTGTTCACCAAAGACGTCAGATTGGTTACGGATTGTTCACTCAGGTAACGTTTTCGCGATCAACTCACCCTGGGTGCGTCATGTCCTCCGGCCGCACCAGCCGCTCATAATCGGCTTCGCTGACCAGCCCGGTAGCCAGCGCTTCCTCGCGCAGCGTCGTGCCGTTCTTGTGCGCCGCCTTGGCGATCTTGGCCGCGTTGTCATAGCCGATCGTCGGCGCCAGCGCCGTCACCAGCATCAGCGAACGGTCGAGTGCCGCCTTGATGTTGTCTTCGCGGGCCTCGATGCCGACGACGCAATTGTCGGTGAACGACACCGAAGCGTCGGCCAGCAGCTGTACCGATTGCAGGAAACAATAGGCCATCAGCGGATTGTAGACGTTGAGCTCGAAATGGCCTTGGCTGCCGGCGAAGCTGATCGCCGCATTGTTGCCGAACACCTGCACGCAAACCTGCGTCATGGCCTCGCATTGGGTCGGATTGACCTTGCCCGGCATGATCGAGGAGCCCGGTTCGTTTTCCGGCAGCGACAATTCGCCCAAGCCCGAACGCGGGCCCGAGCCGAGCAGGCGGATGTCGTTGGCGATCTTGAACAGCGCCGCCGCGCAGGCATTGATGGCGCCGTGCGAGAAGACCATGGAATCATGGGCGGCCAGCGCTTCGAATTTGTTCGGCGCGGTGACGAAATCGATGCCGGTGATCGCAGCGATGCGCGCCGCCACCTTTTCGGCAAAACCGACCGGTGCGTTGAGGCCGGTGCCGACCGCGGTGCCGCCCTGTGCCAATTCCTGCAGGCCGGGCAGGGTCATCTCGATGCGCTTGATCGACGAGGCGACCTGCGCCGCGTAGCCCGAGAATTCCTGGCCGAGCGTCAGCGGCGTCGCGTCCTGGGTGTGGGTGCGGCCGATCTTGACGATGTGGGCGAAAGCCCTGGTCTTGGCCTCGAGTGCCGCATGCAAATGTCTCAGCGCCGGCAGCAGGTCGTGGATGATGCGCTCGGCGCAGGCGATGTGCATGGCCGTCGGATATGTGTCGTTCGACGACTGGCTCATATTGACGTGGTCATTGGGATGCACCGGCTTCTTCGACCCCATGACGCCGCCCAAAAGCTCGATCGCGCGGTTGGAAATCACCTCATTGGCGTTCATGTTGGACTGGGTGCCTGAGCCGGTCTGCCAGACGACCAGCGGGAAATGCTCGTTGAGCTTGCCGTCGATGACCTCCTGGGAGGCCTCGATAATGGCCTTGCCGATCGCCGGATCGAGCCGCTTCAGCTCCATATTGGCTTCAGCGGCCGCCCGCTTGACGATGCCCAGCGCCCGCACGATCGATGCCGGCTGCTTTTCCCAGCCGATCTTGAAATTGGCCAGCGAACGCTGCGCCTGCGCACCCCAATAGCGGTCGGCGGCGACCTCGATGGGACCGAACGTATCGGTTTCGGTTCTGGTCTCTGGCGCGCTCACGAAGTCTCTCCGGTTTGCAATTTGCAAACGGCGTATCGCGTTGCACAAACGCCTTCAAGCGGAGATTGCGGGCGATGGAGATGCAAATCGGTTGAAGCAGCGCCTTTTCCTCCTCCCGCAAGGGGAGAAGGAAGAGCGCGCGCTCCTCACCCCGCCGTGTATCCTCCATCCACGGCGAAGATTCCGCCGCTGGTCCATGCCGCTTCGTCGCTGGCGAGATAGACCGCGATGCCGGCAAGGTCGCTGGTTCGTCCGATGCGGCCGAGCGGATAGCTGCGCTCGACATAGGCCTTGAGCTCGGCTTGCGCGGCTTCCGGCAGGTTTTCGATCGACCGGCGCCGCATCGCCGTGTCGACCGTGCCGGGCGCGATGGCGTTGACCCTTATGCCGCGCGGCCCGAGCTCGAAGGCGAGCGACCTGGTCAGCGAATTGAGCGCGCCCTTCGACAGCGAATAGAGGCTGGATGGCCGCTTCGGGATCATCTTGTGCGCGAAATAGGACGAGATGTTGATCACCGAAGCCGCGCCCGGCGCGAGATGCGGCAACAGCCGCTGGGTGAGGAAGAATACCGCCGTGACGTTGAGTGCGAAGGACTGCTGGAACTGGTCCTCGCTGACGGTTTCGAACGGCACCAGGAACGCCACGCCGGCATTGTTGACGAGGATATCGAGAGGTGGGCCGCGCCTGGTATGCTCGACCACGGCATCGATGCCGGCGCTGGCCGACAGATCGGCCGACAGCGTTTCGACGCCGTCCCCGAGCTGCTTGCGGGCGGCGTCGAGTTTTTTACCGTCGCGGCCGACGATCAGCACGTCCGCCCCTTCGCGCAAGAAAGCTTCGGCGATTGCCAGCCCGATCCCGTCCGAGCCGCCGGTGACCAGTGCCCGTTTGCCGCCCAGTCTCATCCAACACTCCCACGCATTGCCGTCTTGTCTGATAAGGAGAACAGCGCCATTGCCAATTGTGGTCAAGCCGCCGGCCTATCCTACAATATGAACTTTCGGCTGATGCGCCTGTCTATTCGGCAGCGGCTGCACCGCGCCGAACAGCCAGCCGCGTAGCGACGAAATCCTTGACCTGATGAATGGCCTGTTCACGCGTGACGCCGCCGGGCTGCAGGCCAAGCCGCAACCACAGCCCGTCGATCAGGGCGGTGACGCCGAAAGCGATCTCATCAGCATCGCGCGCTGGCGCCAGACCGCGCAGGCCGGACAGCAGGTTAGAGCGCATGCGCGCATGGATCACCTTCTGGATGCGGGCAAGCTTTTCGTCGCGCGGCACCTCCGCGCAAAGTGAAAGCCAGGCATGGCAGAGGGACGGCTGGAAAAGATGCGGCTCGAAATTGCCTTCGATGATGGCATCTATTCGTTGCATTGGCGTGCGCGCCTGTCTCAGCCGCTCGACCACCGCATGCCGCAGCACCAGGTTCGATTCTCGCATGGCGTGCTCGAACAGTTCCTGCTTGCTGTTGAAATAATGCAGCACGATGCCCTTCGACGCGCCGGCCTGCGCCGCCACCTTTTCTATGGTCGCGCCAGCTATGCCTTCGCGCTGAAGCACGGCAAAGGCGGCCTGCCGCAGCTCTTTGCGGCGTATGTCGCTGAGACGCTTGAGTTTCACGAGCCTGGATCCATGCATCGAGAACCGACGTTGACATTTTCGTCCGCTGAGATCAAGAATTGACCGGTGGGACAATTTAAAAACCGAATGGTCAACATCGTTGGTGAAATGAGGAGAACCGAAATGCTTCGTAGCCTTGGAATGGGCGCCTCGCTCTGCGTCCTGCTGGCTAGCCAGCCGGCCTTTGCGGCTGAACCCGAGCAATGCAAGGTCGTGCGCATGGCCGAGCCTGGATGGAACGACCTTGCCTTCACCACCGGCGTCACCAGCGTCTTGCTCGATGCGCTCGGCTACAAGCCGGCAAGCTCGCTTCTGGGCATCAACGTCATCTATGAATCCTTGAAGAACAATGATTTGGACGTATTCCTTGGCTATTGGGATCCGGCGATGATCACCTACTACGAGCCCTATAAGAAGGACGGCTCGGTAGACGATGTGCGCGTCAATCTCGTCGGCGCCAAATACACCTTTGCCGTGCCGACTTACGTCTGGGAGGCCGGCGTCAAGGATTTTGCCGACCTGCAAAAGTTCGCGGACAAGTTCGGCAGGAAGATGTACGGCATCGAGCCGGGCTCCAACCAGTTGATGATGGACGCCATCGCCGACAAGTCGCTGGGCCTCGATGGCTGGCAGGTCGTCGAATCGAGTGAAGCCGGTATGCTTTCCGAGGTCGGCTACGAGATCAAGGAAAAGCGCTTCATCGTCTTCCAGGGCTGGGCGCCGCATCCAATGAATACGATGTACGACTTCAAATATCTGAGCGGCGGCGACAAGTTCTACGGCCCGAACTTCGGCGCCGCGACGGTGACGACGCAGGTGCGCAAGGGCTATCTGCAGCAATGCCCGAATGTCGGGCAGTTGCTGAAGAACCTCGCCTTCGATATCGATTTCGAAAATCTCGGCATGGGCTATCTCATCAATGACGGCATGAAGCCGGAGGAAGCCGGCCTGAAGGCGGTCAAGGAGAATCCGGATAGGCTCGGCGCCTGGCTTGCCGATGTCACCACATTCGATGGCAAGCCCGCGCTCGACGCAGTCAAGCAGCAGCTCGGCCTGTGATATCGGCCGATCAGGCGGGCTGGAACCGCCGCAAGCGCAAGGTCGGTGCTGAAACGGCCTGCGTCGAAATCGCTGGGCAGGAGCCCGCGCTGGTGCTGGTGCACGGCTTCTCCGATACGAGCCGCAGCTTCTCATTGCTGGCGCCGCATCTCGCCGGGCGCCGGCTTGTCATTCCAGACCTGCGCGGGCATGGCGCCTCGCCGGCCGGCACGCGCGGCTTCGCCCCAGCGGATTTCGCGGAAGACGTGGCGGGTTTGATCGAGCGATTGCGGCTCGAGCGGCCGGTTCTGGTCGGGCATTCCCTGGGCAGCATGGTGGCGATCGAGGCAGCCGCGCACTACCCCGAGATGATCGGCGGCCTTGTGCTGATGGCCGGAACGCTACGGCCGCAGATCGGCGAGGACCACCCGATGACCATTGGTGTGCGGGCGCTTCGAGATCCAATATCGCCGGCCGATCCGTTCTATGACTATTGGCATGCCTGCGAGGCCGAGGTTCCAGCGGACTTCCTGACCATGGCTGCAGAGGAGGCGTCAGCCATGCCGGCGGCACTTTGGCGCGCAATCCTGGAGCAGGTTCGGCGCGTCGATCTGACCGACAAGGCGCGCATGCTGCGCCTGCCGGCGCTTGTCATTGCCGGCGGGCGCGACCTGCTCTTCGACGAAACGCACCAACAGCGGCTCCTCGAAGAAATCCCTAGCGCCGCGTTCGTAGGCGCGGTGCGCTGCGGACACAACCCGCACTGGGAGGATCCGGCATTGGTTGCGGCAGCCATTGCCCGATATTTCAAGGTCTGGAGTGAAGCCGACCTCGAAGCGACCGGCAATCCGGGGTGAGAGCAGTCATGAACCTTTCCGAATACGTGGCGCTGGATGCCGTCGCCCTGGCCGGGCATGTTCGCTCGGGCGAATTGTCCGCCGTCGAGGTCGTCGAGGCGGCTATCGAAGCGATCGAAAGCATCAATCCCGCCATCAATGCCGTGACGCTGATCGATGCGGACCGTGCGCTTTCCGTAACGGCAAGCTGCAACCGGCAGGCCGCACTCGCCGGCATTCCCTTCCTGGTCAAGGACACCGGCGTCAATGTACGGGAGTGGCCGACGACGCACTCCTCGCTCTACTTCAAGGATGCCGCGCCGAAGCCCGACAGCGAGATCGTCCGGCGCTGGCGGGCCGCCGGTCTGATCCTGCTGGGCAAGACAAACACGCCTGAATTTGCCAACGACTTCGTGACCGAACCCAGCTTTCGCGGCCCCACCTTGAACCCCTGGGATCCGTCGCTGACGGCGGGCGGCTCAAGCGGCGGAGCTGCTGCCGCGGTGGCAAGCGGCATGGTGTCGGTCGCCCACGGTTCCGACATTGGCGGCTCTATCCGGGTGCCGGCTGCCTGTTGCGGTGTGTTCGGCATGAAGCCGTCGCGCGGGCTCACGCCTGTCGGCCCGTGTCGAGGTCAGGTCGGTGCCGGGCTCTACGCCGAGAACGTCCTGTCCCGCACCGTTCGGGACAGCGCCGCCATGCTGGACATGACTGCCGGTCCAGAACAAGGAGCGCCTTACTCCGTGTCCAAATCGGTGCCGTCCTACCTGGATTGGCTGTCTTCCCCCGGCGAGCGTCTGCGCGTCGCGTGCCTGGCGCACCGGCCGGATGGCACGCCCGTCGCGTCCGAGATCGGGGCAAAATTCCAGGAGGCCATGATCCTCCTCGAGGACATGGGGCACGAGGTCATAGAGGCGCGTTTCCCGCGGGAAGCCAGCGCCGAAGCGGACTGGAGCATCTTCTGGATGTCGGAGGTCGCGCGGCTGGTTGACGAGCGCGCCGACGAGATCGGGCGGATGCCGGGGGCCGGCGAAATCGAAAGCCTGACTCGTCACGCGCTCGACTGTTTTCGGCGGTCTTCTGCCGCCGACTATCTGAGAGCGCAGGACCATGTGCACAGCGCTTCGCTGGCGATGGCGAGAGCCTTCGATGCGTTCGACCTGATCATGACGCCGACGACGGCCGACCTGCCGCCCCGGCTTGGCGCCATCCATGGCGATGGTGCTGTCTTCGATTACGAGGCTTGGGCGAGCCGGGCCTACGGCTTTGCGCCTTTCACCGAAATCTTCAACGTCACCGGGCAACCGGCCGCCAGCCTGCCGCTGTTCCAGTCGAAAGGCGGCCTGCCGATCGGCATCCAGCTCATCGGCCGCAAGAACGAGGATCACCGGCTGCTGCGCGTTTGCCTTGACCTGGAGCAGGCAACCGCATGGACCACGCGTTACCAGGTGATCCATGCCAGATATTTTCAGGCGTGAACCAGACAGGGCTTCGGCGCACATAGGTGGCTTCGACGGCGTTGGTCACGCCGGCGTTGGCTGTCCGAGCAGCGATCGCGCCGTCGGCGCCAGGCGCAGAACCTCCACGGGCCTGGCAAATTCCCGCTGCGCGGTCTGCTCGAATGCCTGCCACTCCGGGGAGGCAGTCAAGGCTGCCTCATGGCGGGCATGGGCTTCGGCGCTGGCGAAACCTGTGATGCTGATGAAGACGTTTTCGCCGGCCCGCACCGGCAACCGCGGAAAGCTGTTTTCGGCATGTTCGGTGACGAAGGCGGCAAGCGGCCGTGCGCCAAGTGCGGCGAGCACAGGAAGAGCCCCGGTCTGGAAATCCTTGGCAAAACGGGCTTCCAGGCCCGGTTGCAAATGATGAATCCTGATGACAACAATTGCCTGCAAATCGCTGCCTGCGCTCGGTTTTTCGAGGTCCGCCTGGGGTAATCGTTGCGATCCAGAGAGGTCCAGGCCGGCGCCTGGCCAGGCCGGCTTCAGCAGCAGCACGTCGTCGGATGAGATCATCGTGGCGTTCGCGGCGTCGCGCCAGGCAGCCCAGACCGGCCCGTCATAGAAGGCGGTCAGAGCGTTTTTTCGCGCTTCCATGCCGTCGAAGCCGCGCAGCCAGACGAACATGTCCGGCCGGTCGAGATCGCGGAACTGGCCGATGATCGTCATTCCCGCGGTTTCCTGGCCCTCGATCAGCTGATTGTCGAAGATGCCGATCAGCGTCTCGCGCCGGCCGGGTTTCAGCGTGTATTGCCTGAGTTCAACAACGGGCGAGGCGAGCAGATCGGATTTAGGCGCGGCGTTCAAAGGCAGGTTCATCGCTCGATCTCCAAAACAGGACAGTCATCCTGTTTTACAAAACAGACCGGTTGTCCTGTTTTGTCAATCTGCTATCGTGTGAAGATGTCAGCAGAGATAACAGCCCGCCCAAAGTCGCGGGCTCAAAAACGCACCAACGACCCCGAAGGCATGCGCAAAAAGGTGCTCGATGTCGCCGAGGAGGCGTTTCAGGCACGCGGGTATCAGGCCTCCAGCATGGGCGACCTGATGGCGACGGCGGGCGTCACCGGCGGCGCGCTGCACCATCATTTCGCGACCAAGAAGGCGCTGGCGCTTGCAGTGATCGAGGAGCGGGTCGCCGCCGCGGTGGAAGAGACGTGGATCGAGCCGGTGCGGATGGCCCCCTCAGCGCGCGAGGGCGTGCGCTCCGTGTTCGCGGCCGTCGCGGCGGAGCTGGAGCAGCAGGGTTTCGTGCGCGGCTGCCCGCTCAACAACCTGGCGCATGAACTGTCGCTTGCCGATCCGGATTTCCGTATTGCCCTTGCCGGCATCTTTTCGGGCTGGCGTCAGGCGATCGCCGACAAGATCAGCGCCGACCAGCAGGCGGGCCGGGAGCTGGGCACCGATCCGCAGCGCTTCGCAGCGCTCGCCGTCGCCAGCTATTCGGGCGCCATGTCTATGGCCAAAACCGCACAGGACGCAAGCGTGCTGCGCGACTGCCTGATGGCGTTGGAGCAGGGAGTTATGTCGTCCAAAACAGGAACGAGGCGACGTAACAGGATACTGCACAGAGCCCTTTGACGCCGGCAGGACGGTCGCTCACTATGACCGAGGCGGGGAGGCCGAGCTCTTAATTGGGCAGCGGCTTGATCAGCTGGTAGCCGACCACGCTTTCGGCGCTGGTGCCCTCGTCATAGCGCCTGGCCAGAACTGCCTGCAGGTCGGGTGCGTAAAGCGCGGTAAACTCGTCCCGCATCTCGCCGGCCTCGCTCCTGATGGTTTGCTTGACCGCGAGCACGGAGTATTTGCAATCACCCAGGCTGAACGTCTCCTTGCCCTTGACGTTGATCTCCAGCGTCTCGGTGCCCTTCGGCGACTTATTCGGCGCGAGGCGAGCAAACACGATCTTGCTCTTAGCCCCCGCCTTCAGCGGGAACACCTTCCTGAGATCGGAAAACGGGATCATCGCCAGCTGCCCCGTGCTGCTGTCGCGAAACACTTCGATCAGCCCGCCGAACAGGTACTGCGACTGCGGCGATTGCGACTGGTATTTGTTGGCCACGGCAACCATTCCGCCCGCCGCCGGACGAAATTCGCTGTGGATGCCAGGCCTTTCGAGAATGAAGCCGGCCTTGGCCGATTTGGCGTCGATGCACGCGGAGCCATGCGCTGCGCTCGTCGCCGCCAGAATGGCCATTGTCATGCCGATGGATGCAGTTTTCATGGCGTCCTCCTCTGCTCGCGCAAGTTGAATGCCGAAAGCAATGCCAGACCTGGGAGAACGTGTCGACATACTTTGCGAGCAACTGGACTGCCGGTCCGCGTCGTGCTGAATTTTAGCGCATGATGCATCGCATTCCCGCACGACCGGTTTCCCGGCGCAGCTTCCTGATGAAGGCAGCGGCCGTTGCCGCTGCCGGCGCCGTTTCGCGCCCGGCCTTCGGCCAGACCGGGCAGCGCATTCCGTCGATCGACGCCACCTTCCTGTTTATCGCTGATGTCCATGCCTGCCGCACGGCGAACGGATTGAGCCCGCACTGCGAGCAGGAGGGCAAGACCGACGCCGCCTTGCTGCGCAATGTCGCCGCCCTCAACAGCGTCGGCGACAGGCAATGGCCGGCTGAAATCGATGGCGTCGCCACCGGCCTGCGCTCGACGGGCAACATCGGCGCGCCGCTCGGCCTCGTCGTTGGCGGCGACATCACCGATGATGGCGGCGGCCAGATCACCCAGCCCAGCGAGGGCACGCAGCTGCTCCAGTTCAGCCAGCGCTACCAGCAAGGCGTCGGCCCCGACCGCGTGCACATGCCGGTCTATGTCGGCCTCGGCAATCACGACCTCGACCAGAACGGCCCGCGCTCGCATGTCGACTGGTACCGCCGCGAAATGCGCGACTACGTCGAGGTCAATCACCGCCCCGGCGTATTCTTCAAGCCACCCGCGCCGGCGACCGACTACGATGTCGGGACCGATTGCTATTCATGGGATTGGGGCGGTCTGCATCTTGTCCAGACGCACCGTTTTGCCGGCGATACCGGCCATGGCGCCGCCAGCAGCCTGCCCTGGCTGAAGCAGGATCTGGCGACCTATGCCGGCGACGGCCGCCCGGTCATCCTGTTCCAGCATTATGGCTGGGATACTTTTTCGATCGAAAGGTGGGACGCCGCCGAGAAAACCTTCGACGACAACGGCACGGGTCCACCGCACTGGTGGAGCGAAGCCGACAGGCAGGCGCTGCTGGCTGTGCTGAAGGGTTACAACGTCGTCGGCATCTTCCATGGCCACCAGCACGCGACGCCGATGATCTACCACCGTAACGGGCTGGATTTGTTCAAGCCGAAGGCCGCCTTCATGGGCGGCTTTGCGTTGGCGCGGGTGACGGGAAACAGCATGGATGTGGTGCTGGGCGAAGCCGCCGGAGATCATGGCGAGGTCACCTTCACCAATGCATACAGCAAAAGCCTGACTTTCTGACGGGCAGGCGAGGACGCAAAAAAGGCGGCGGAGCCGCCCTTTCCTGGTTTGCGAAGGGCTGGCGTCAAAGCGCCTTCTTCACCTTGTCCTTCACGTCGCCGTAAGCCTTCTGGATCTTGCCGGTGGCCTTGTCGACGTTGCCTTCGGCCTCGGTGCGCCTGTTGCCGGTGGCCTTGCCGGCGGTCTGCTTGACCGAGCCCTTGGCTTGCTTGGCAACGCCGGCAACTTGATCCTTGTTCACCATCTCGCATCTCCTGAACCGTTCGCCTGGAGAAACGGTCGCGGATCGCTTAGGTTCCGGGTTCGGCCGGTCGAGTTGGGCCGGCTTCCGGCCGCGAAGCCGACAGGATAGGGTGCGCGAGAAGCCCGGGCAGACAGGGCCGGAGGGACAATGGCTGAATTCACGCTCTTCATCGGCAACAAATGCTTCTCGTCCTGGTCGCTGAGGCCATGGCTGGCGATGAAGCATCTGGAGATCCCGTTCGAGGAAGGTCTTGTCCGCCTGCGCACGCCCGAGACCGCGGCCAATCTGGCCAGGATATCGCCGACCGGCCAGGTGCCGGTGCTGAACCATCGGCTGCCGGCTGGCGAGGTCCGGATCGTCTGGGAAACCCTTGCCATTCTTGAATATCTCGCCGAGCTGTTTCCGGAGAAAAAGCTCTGGCCGGCCGACATCGGCGCTCGCGCGCTGGCACGCTCGGCCGCAACAGAGATGCATTCGGGCTTTCGCGAGGTCCGCTATGGCTGGCCGATGAATTTGCGCCGGCCGAAAGGCCACAAGCCGCTCGACGCCGAAGGTGAGGCGCAACGGGCGCGCATTGAGGAGCTATGGCGCGAATGCCGCGAAAAATACGGCAAAGGCGGCCCGTTTCTGTTTGGCAGTTTCACCGCGGCCGATGCCATGTACGCGCCGGTCGTCACCCGCTTCGACACCTATGGCGGCACGCTGGCAACCGATACCCGCGCCTATGTCGACGCCGTGCTTTCAATGCCGGCGATGCGCCACTGGTATGCCGAGGCGGCGAAAGAGCCTTGGCCGGAGCCCGGCCCAGACGAATAGAGCCGAGCAACCGGCAAGCTCGTCTTCCACTTCGCGGCCCGCGGCCTATCTGAAGATCGGGCAGGGGTTTTGGAGACTTCACAATGACATCTGTTCCTTCCGCACTGGCCGGCAAGGTCGCACTCGTCACCGGCGCCTCCTCGGGCATCGGCGAGGCAACGGCTGTGGCGCTCGCGGCCGCCGGGGCCAAGGTTGCCATTGCCGCACGCCGCGCCGATCGGCTCGAAGCGCTGGCCGCACGTATCGAAAAAGCCGGCGGCACGGCGCTCCGCATCGAGGCCGACGTCACCAGCAACGACGATGTCACCGCCATGGTCGACAAGGTCGTCGCCGAATGGAGCCGTCTCGACATCCTCGTCAACAATGCCGGAGTGATGCTTCTGTCGCCCGCCGCCGAGGCGGTGCTCGACGACTGGCGCCGCATGATCGAGCTCAACCTGCTGGCGCTGATGGGCGTCACCAAGGCGGCGCTGCCGCATCTGAGGGCCGCCAAGGGGCACATCGTCAATGTCTCGTCGGTCGCTGGCCGTGTCGCCAATCCGGGCGCCAGCGGCTACGCAGCAACCAAGTTCGGTGTCGTCGGCTTTTCCGAATCGCTGCGCCGCGAAGTCTACGCCGACAAGGTTCGCGTCACCGTCATCGAGCCTGGCCTGGTGCGTACCGAACTCGGCGACCACATCACCAATCCGGCGGCGAAGGCCGGGCTCGACCAACGGCTCGCCGCCATGGAAGCGCTGACCGCCGAGGACATAGCCGCGGCCATTCTCTACGCCGTGAGCCAGCCGGCACACGTCAACGTCAACGAGATCGTCATCCGCCCGACCGACCAGGAACGGTGAACGGCGTCAGATATTTTCGCTACGCTTCGAACCCCGCCCTCAGGAAATCGCCACACTCCTCGACCAGCCGCGACGGATCCCTCGCGAGGTAGACGCCGAAATCCGCCATCGGCGCCGGCGGCAGGTTGAAGCGTCCGTTGAGGCTTTGGCAGTCGGGCGGTAGTCCTTCCTGCAGCAGAAGCCCGATGCCAAGCCCGGCCCTCAGCGCCGAGATCAGTGTCGCGAAGGTCGACACGCGGCAGCCGATCTTCCAGCCGATCCCGGCCTCGGCGAGCGAAGCCAGCATCCTGTCCTGCCAGGAGCAGGCGCCCTCGAAGATGATCAGCGGAAGCTCAACCTCGTCATCGATCTCGATCATGCGGCTTGCCGCCCAGACCAGCTGTCGTGACAGATGGCCTCGCGGCGCCATCGTGAAGCGTGCCGGATCGGCCATTACGATGTCGCATCTTCCTTCGCCCAGCGACTTGCTGAGATCGCTGCTGCTGGCCGATGTCAACTCGATCTCCACGGAAGGATGCCGGCGCCGGAAGTCGGCGATGATCAACGGCAGCCGTGTCACCGCCAAATCCTCGACGATGCCCAGCCGGACACGGCCGACCAGCCTGCGGCCTTCTATCTCGCGCCTGGCATCGTCGCCGATCTCGATGGCCTTGCGGGCGAAGGCGAGCAGGATCTCGCCTGCCTCGGTCAGCGTCACGCCGCGCGGCGAACGGCGCAGCAGCTTGGCGCCGACTTCACCCTCGAGGCGCTGAAGCTGCATACTCACCGCCGCCTGGGTGCGGGCAAGCCGATCGGCCGCCCGGCTTACCGTTCCCGTATCGGCCACGGTGACGAAGGCGCGCAGCAGCTTGACGTCGATATCTCCAGTCATAAGAATTCCTGATAGCTGTGTCAGCACTATCAGGCTATCCGAAAGCCCGATCTGAATTCAAGGTCCGCTCGCACGAACGGAAACAGGAGCAGCCACCTTGTCGTACAGAAGAAGATTTGAGGAGTTCGGTGTCGCCTGGCCCTCGCTCGAGCGGCCCGCTTTGCCGTTCTCGCCGACGGTTCGGGTCGCCGACATCATCTATGTCTCCGGTCAGATCCCCGAGATCGGGCAGGAGATCGCTGCGATCGGCCAGGTCGGCAGAGAGATCGATCTGACTGCGGCGCGGAACGCTGCCCGGCTCTGCGCGGCCAACATCGTCTATTGGCTGGACAAGGAACTGGACGGCAATCTCGACCGCGTCGTGAAATTCGCCAAGCTGACCGTCTATGTAAATGCAGCGGCCGGCTTTTCGGCCTATTCGGAGGTCGGCAACGGAGCATCCGAATTTCTGCTCCATGTTTTCGGCGAGCGTGGCGAGCACGCCCGCTGCTCGCTCGGCATGGCCGGCTTGCCGGCCAATGTTCCGGTCGAAGCCGACGCTATCGTGCATATCCGCTGATGCACGCCCAAAGCATGGCCTCAGGCCTGACCCGAGGCTGCGCAGTCGAACCAGGAGGAGGCTTGGCTTGATAAGTACAGATCTTGAGGGACGGAGGGCGCTCGTTCTCGGCGGAGGCAAGGGCCTCGGTTTCGGCGTTGCCGAAGCGCTCGCGGCGAAGGGCGCCGAAGTCATCCTGGTCGGACGAGGGGAGGCCACCCTCGATGCGGCCCGGCGCGCGATCGAGGCCGCCGGCCACATCTGCTCGACCTTCAGCGCCGACCTCTCCGACAACGACAGCGTCTCCGGGCTGATCCGTGCCGTCGAGGGCGAGGATCAGCGGATCGACATCATCCTGCTCAATGGCGGCGGCCCGCCACCCTTCGCGGCCAGCGTCTTCGATGCGAGCGTCTGGGAGAAGCAGTTCACCAGCATGGTGCTGAGCCAGATGCGCATCGCCGTTTCGTTCCTGCCTGGCATGCGGGCGCGGCGCTGGGGACGCATCATCGCCGTTTCTTCGACTTCCGTCCGCGAGCCGATCCCCGGCCTTACCGCTTCGAACGCGCTGCGTGCGTCGCTCGCCGGCTGGGCCAAGACGCTGGCCGGCGAAGTGGCGGCGGACGGCGTCACTATCAATCTGTTGCTGCCGGGCCGTTTTGCGACGGACCGGACGAAACAGTTCGACGCCATGGACGCCGCCGACAGGGGTGTCGACGCTGCTGTGATCGCCGCCGAGAGTCAGGCTGAAATCCCGGCAAAGCGCTACGGCACCCCCGCCGAATTCGGCGCAGTTGCCGCATTCCTGGCCAGCGACGCGGCGACCTATGTTACCGGCGTGGCCTTGCCGGTGGATGGCGGGCTCAGCCGCGGCATGCTGTGAGGGGCAGCGGCGCGAATGGTCGTATCACACAGGAACGCCCCTCGTGCCTTTTATCTGCGCGGGGGGCGTCCTGTTTGTCGTCCGCCTTTCTCAAGATCGCTCTTTCGAGAACGGCTTTCGACACCAAAAAAATGCCCTGGCGCCGAAATGGTTCCCGGCTAAGTGGCTTGGGCTCGCCCGGCTTTCGCTCTCAAATGTGCTTGCACAGGCAGTCGCGGCGCCCCCGGCGAGTGTGACAAATCGGTAGTGTCTCAGTCTGAATTTTCAGGATTGGGCGGAAAGGCTGCCCGACATGTCAAAGGGCATCACTCGTCTGGCAGCCGCTCCGGCGACTCTTGCGCCTCTTTGGATACCCAAACTTGGCTTGGAATAGAATGACCGATCCATTCGCGCCAATGCGAGGCGAGCCACTTGGGCGATATTGCCACCGCCCCTTCTGCCTTCGCTTCTTTTGGCAGGTAAACGAGCACGTGACCTGCGTCATAGCCGCTGCACCGTACAAGACCCAGACCCGATGCCTCAAACGTATTAAACAGCATGTACTCTCGGATTTCCTCTACTGGAGTTCGAGCGCGGAAGCGGAACACCGCGCCACGGTAGAGGAGATCGTTTTCCCCCAGTGAATCAAGAGTGGTCCAAGTCAGCATCCTGCCTCTAGACTTCGCCGGTGTTCTTCTTGTATGGGCCCGCGCGACCCGGCTTCGGCGCAACGGCGTCCATCTTCTCGCAAAGATCGGCAATTGACCGGAGCGCCTCGGACTGCCGCCATGGCTGACGAAGTCTTAGGCGTCTTATAGATGTGAATGAAGTTGATGCGGGCTGCATTGCCGATTACGTCGGACGGGCGTTTCTGGCCTTTAGGTCCGGTCGGCATTGTTCAAGTCCGCCAACTCGGCTTCTGCCTCAGCTAGCTCCGCTTTGTATTCGGCGATCTTCTCAGGCGTTGGTTCCCAAATTTCCGGGTCACCCATTGTCAGAGCGCGGATCATAGCAGTTGCCGCAGTTACCCGCGCTTCCGCCGCCTGTCGCAGGAGCGAATTCACAAGGCCGTTCGTTTCGTCTGGTTGCTCACTCATACGGCGAACGTATAGGACAGAGCGTCGCAACGCGGCAAGAGAGGCGTCAAATTTCAAACTGAAACACCACCGGCAAATCAAAAAAATTGACACGGCGCGCAAAGAAGTCTACAAGAATTTTGTCGATGTTTGTTTGACCGACTTTTGTTATCCGCGCGCCGAGGCGCGCCTTTGACGAACTTCCCCATCAAAATCGAGACAAACGTTGTTATGCATCCGCATGACGGCGAATGAATATTTGCCATGGAAAGGGTTCGTTATGAGCACAGGCACAGTTAAATGGTTCAACGCCACCAAGGGTTTTGGTTTTATTCAGCCTGACGACGGTTCTGCCGACGTTTTTGTCCACATCTCTGCCGTCGAGCGCGCCGGAATGCGCGACATCGTCGAGGGCCAGAAGCTTGGCTACGAGATGGTCCGCGACAACAAGTCGGGCAAGATGTCCGCCGACCAGTTGAAGGCGGCCTAAAACGGAATTCAGCCTCACCGGTGACCACGGATGTACTGGCACCGGTGAATGGCAAATTCCAGCGCATGGTCGCGGGGAGGTTAAGTCCCCGCTCATGCGCATGAGAAGAACGTTTCTTTGCGCGTCTCTCGGGATGCGCGGGCGCTCTCATGGAAGGTCAGGCGGTGCCTGGCCTTTTTCATTTTTGCGCTTCGACCGCCGAAAGAGCGCTGCTCGACGGCCCGGACGTGCTAAGGACGTTTCAGCAATTTGAAACCGGCTGCCGTATTGCTTTGTGCGGGGTCCTGGCCGAAAGACCAGTCTCGCCACTTTTCGGCGGCGCGCTCCGAACCGGGAGAAAGACCTTGACCGAAACTTCAAAAAAACCCCGCGACCAGGCCGAATCCATTTTTAGCAAGACGCGGACCCAGTCGATGTCGCTCGACCGTATCAATTCCGAACGGGATGCCGTCAGCCAGGCCCGCGAAGCCAAGACCGCGCGGCTGCGCGAACTGCGCCTGGAAAAGGAAGCCGACGAAATGGCGGCAGCGGTTGCGCTCGCGGCCTCGCCAAAACGCGCAGGCAAACGCTAATGGCCACCAAACGCGTGCCTCAAAAGGCGATCGCCGCCGATTCGACCATCGCCGATGTCGTGGGTGAACTCGACAAGCCGGTCGAATATGTCCGGCGCGTGCTCGAAAAGCTCGAGCGCTGCAGGCGTGTCCACGGCGATGCCCAGGTTCGGCTCGGCGTGCGCGGCCGCGCCGAATGCCCCAATTACCTTATCGAATACGTCCGGGAAAACGCCAAGACCCGCGAGCGCGTGACCTTTCAGGATGCCGCCTACAGCGGCAGCACGCATCGCGAACTGGCGCCCCGGCACATCGAGGAAGCCAGGAACTGGTCGCCCGAAGAAATGAACATCACGGCCGTTTCGGCGCTCATCGGCCGCCTTCGCAATCCGAATGCGCCATCATCGCGTTTCTCTGACGAGGATTGATATGGCAATCAAGTTTTCCGCCAAGGGCCAGCCGGCAGCACCTGCTGCCGCCGTGAAGCCGGCCAAGCCGTCCGCCGCGCCAAAAACCGGTGAAGCCGCCGAAGCCGGCACCGATCTGTTCAGGTCGCCGGCCGAAGCGCCGCCGCGCAAGCCGAAGAAGAAATAGCGCCCTTGCAGCAAAATGCCGGCCGGAAATCCGCGCCAAGGCTGCTTGCCCTGGCGGTCGCGGGGGATTTTTCGTCGCCACAACAGGGCGCCGATCCGGTTGCCTTCGATTGCCAGACCTGTGGCGCCTGCTGTGCCTACTCGTCCAGATGGCCGCGCTTCTCCACCGAGGATGACGCGCAACTCGACCTTATCCCGCAAAAATACGTGGCTGCCGACGAAGCCGGCATGCGCTGCGACGGCGCGCGCTGTTCGGCACTGTGCGGCGAGGTCGGCAAGTCGACGGCCTGCGGCATCTACGACATCCGTCCTGACGTCTGCCGCGCCTGCATGCCGGGCGATGACGACTGCCTGATGGCACGCCGGGCTCACGGTCTGCCGACGCCGTAATGGCGGCCCTCGGGCTGGCGTCTCAGGTTTGAAATTCGTCAGTCAGATGATCGAAAGTCGCTGCGGTAGAGGCCGGGCGATCGTCCGGTCAACCGTTTGAATGCCTGCGAGAACGACGGCACCGATTCATATCCGACGGCGCGCCCGATCTCGCCAATGTTCTGGTTCGTTTCTCGCAGAGCCTTGGCGGCAAGGTTCATCCGCCACCGGGTCACATAGGACAGCGGCGGCTGTCCCACCAGTTGAGCGAAGCGACGCGCGAAGGTGGCTCGGGACTGTGCCGCGCCGCTGGCAAGGGAAGCGATGGTCCAGGGATTGCCCGGCCGCTCATGGATCAGGCGCAAAGCCTGCGCAATGCCTTTGTCGCGCAAGGCGCCAAACCATCCCCCTGTTCCGAGTGGCTGATGTTCGATCCAGGCACGCAACAGGAAGATCAACGTGCTGTCGAGAAGGCGTGGAGCGACAATATCGTGGCCGCCGAGATTGCCTTTCGCTTCGACCTGCAGAAGTTCCAGGGCAAGCCGCAGCGGCTCGCTGGTGCCTATCTGATTTCGGGTCAAACGGATCAGCGGAGGAAGCAGCGAAACCATCGGGTACGGCCCGACGCCGTCGAGTGAATATCTCGCACAAAGAAGAGTTGTCGCGCCGCTCTCGCTTTTCGGTTCTGGTCCGCTCCGATTTGCGGAAAGGACGGCGGATATCGATGCCGTCGGTGCATCAGCCGGATTGCAAAGGGCATGCCCGATACCGCTCGCGACAAGGATGACGTCTCCCTCGCCTAAGCGGACCGGCTCCTTTTCACCGGCTAGCCGCAGCCAGCATTCGCCGTTCTGTATGACGTGGATGGCGGCATTCCTTGTCGGATCGACCGAAATACCCCACGGCCGATGCAGGGTCGCGCTGCCGATCATGGCGCTGCCAAATCTCAGCGAAGCAAGAACTTCGGACAAGGCGTCCATGAGAACCAACCTCCAACGAATAGGACTATTAGACGATTGGATAAGAATCTAGCGGAATAGCGTATCGACCATCTCACAATCGCGACAGATCATGTTGGCAATGTCGGCGTGCGGACGCTCCTGTCCACACCGGGCAGAAGCGGGCACCTGACGGAGCAAAACATGCGTGATGAACCATCAAATCCATTCCAGCCAAGGCTCATAGTTCGCTCGAGACCAACAAGATGATCGCCCTGGACTTCATCGACAAAGCGGTAAACCAAGGCAACATCGAAGCTGCTTCGATGCATTTTGGCGAACGCTACATCCAACACAATCCGAACATTGCGGATGGTGCGGACGGCTTCAAAGCCTATCTGCAGCAGCTCAAACAGTCATTTCCCCTCGTGAAGGGAGAGGTGAAGCGGATTTTTGCCGAAGGGGATTTCGTCATCGTGCACATGCACGCAAAACGTGAACCCGAAGAGGAGGGCTTGGCCATCGTCGACATTTTCAGGCTGAAGGACAGCAAGCTCGTCGAACACTGGGAAGTTCGCCAGCCTATTGCCGATAGCAAGCTGCACGCCAACAGCATGATCTGAATGCGCATAGGCTCTCAGGCTGGCTTGTGCCCGCACGTTTCGCTGATTAGGCTGCCGGCGGCTGGGGCAGCACCGGGAGACCATCTGTGAGCATCGAATTTCTGTTGACGTCGCTGATTGTCGTGGCTTCGCCCGGTACCGGCGTTCTCTATACGCTGAGCGCCGGGCTTTCGCGTGGTGCGCGCGCCAGCATCATTGCCGCTTTCGGCTGCACGCTCGGCATCATTCCGCACATGGCGGCCGCCATCACCGGCCTCGCGGCTCTGCTGCACACCAGCGCCGTCGCCTTCGAGACGCTGAAATATCTCGGCGTCGCCTATCTTCTCTACATGGCCTGGAACACGCTGAAGGAGAAGGGCGGCCTGAGCGTCGATGAAGATGTCGCGCCGCGCTCCGCCGGCAAAGTGATCACTTCGGGCATCCTCATCAACATCCTCAATCCGAAGCTGTCGATCTTCTTCTTTGCCTTCCTGCCGCAATTCGTCAGCACCACCGAACCGCATGCGCTGTCGAAGATGCTGGAGCTCAGCAGCGTCTTCATGCTGCTCACCTTCGTGGTCTTTGTCGGCTACGGCGTTTTCGCGGCGTCAATCCGCAGCCATGTCGTGTCGCGGCCAAAGGTGCTGACCTGGATGCGCCGTACTTTCGCCGGTGCCTTTGTCATGCTCGGCGCCAAACTGGCGCTGGCGGACCGGTAGATCTCCCTGTTTTGAGGCAATTCCGGACGGAAAACCGTTCGCACATTCCTGGAATTGCTTACCGCTGCGGATCGGCCGGCCCGCTTTCGGTTTCGGAAGCCTCGCCGCCTCCGAAACCTGGCGCAGCGCGAACACCCAGCCGCCAGGCCGATGGCGGGACGCCGATCATCTTCTTGAAGGCACGGCTGAACGCCGCCTCGGACTCGTAGCCGATTTCCGCCGCTATGTTTGCGACGTTGCTGTTGCCGGTGCTGAGCAGTTCCGAGGCAATCTGCATCCGCCATTTGGCGAGATAGTGCACCGGCGGCATCCCGACGAGCCTGGTGAAACGCTCGGCGAGCACGGTGCGCGACAGCGCGGCCTCCTTCGCCAGCGCCTCCACGGTCCGAAGCTGAAGGACTTCCCCGCCGAACTCGGGGGCTCGGGTGTGAGCGTGCCGGAGTAACCCGGCAATGCCATACGATTTCGAACAGCGACATCTCACGGCAGGAGAATATGCATGGACATCACGACATTTCGCGCCACGCAGGAGCCGATCAAGGATCTATATCGCAAGGATGCGCGCGCGGCACTTCTTACGCTAAAGGCCAGGGGCAGTGCCGACGACTCCAAGGTCACCTGCAAGGTCGAGACAGGACGTGGGCTCGCGCTAGCGGGTATCCATCCGAAGGCCGGGGGCAGCGGACAGGAGCTTTGTTCCGGCGACATGCTGCTGGAAGCCCTTATCGCATGCGCCGGCGTTTCGATGAGGGCGGCGGCCGCCGTCCTCGAAATACCGATCAAGTCGGCCGAAATCTCCGCCGAGGGCGACGTCGATCTTCGCGGCACGCTCGGCGTCACCGAAGGTGTGCCGGTCGGCTTCAAGGAGATCCGCCTGCGGTTCGACATCGAGACCGACGTTGCGCAAGACCGGCTGACTGACCTGCTCGAGCTCACCGATCGCTACTGCGTGATCTTCCAGACGATCCAGCGCAGTCCCAAGACCTTCGTGAAGCTTCACAAAGTCGTGCGGTAGCCCACGACCTGCCCGGAATCCTAAACTTTGGGGATTCCGGGCAGGGCCTGAGCGCGGCCTCACTGAATGCAGCTTGGCTGAATGCAGCTTGTCGCCAAGCTCTATCCCTTAACGTAGCCCATGGCCTCGACGATCTGCCCGTCCTTGACGCGCATTAGGTTGACGCCGCGCAGCGAATTGCCGTCGGCCATCCAGTAGCGCCAGCGGATCGTCGCTCGGTCGCCGGCGACGAAGGTTTCTTCGATGTCGAAGCGCGTGCCGGGCCCGGTCGCGATCGCCGACCACAGTTCGACGCAGGCGCCCTTGCCGATGCGGCGGGCGCCGTCCGGGGCCGGCGTGGTGTTCTCGATCACGCAGTCTTCCGCCACCAGATCGTCGAGCGCCGACGGGTCGTGGCGCTGGAAGACGTCGTTGTAGCGCCGCATGATTTCGGCGGTCTCGGCGGAGCGTTCGGCTGCGGCGATGTCGATGATGAGTTCCTGTGTCATTGGATATTCCTTCCCTTCAGTGATCGGTAGCGGTTTCGATGAGCCGGGCCTTGAGCGTGATCACGGCGACGCCGGCCAGCGCCCGCGATACGAGGCAGCTCTCCTTGGCGGTCTGCGCCAGCCGCTCGAACTCCGCCGCTGCCAGCCCAGCGACGCTTGCCTCCGTCTCCAGCTCGATACGGGTCAGCGTCGGTCCGGCCGCGCTGGCGCCGAGATGGGCTTTCGCGATCGTGTGGATGTGCACGGGAGTGTGACCTTCGCGGCCGAGGATGGCGCTCAGCGCCATCGAGAAGCAGCCGGCATGCGCCGCCGCAATCAATTCCTCGGGGTTGGTACCGGGACCGTTCTCGAAACGCGACGGGAAGGAGTAGGCACCTTCAAAGACGCCGCTGCCGAGCCTCAGCCGGCCCGAACCTTCCTTCAACGATCCCTGCCATTGGGCCTCTGCTTCACGAATGGTCATTGTGTCTCTCCTTTGATTTGAGGGTTGATCAGTTTTTGAGCGAACCAGTCAGGCGCCGTCGACGACCACCTTTCCGAAGACGTCGCCTTGCTGGAAATAGCGGTAGGCGTCGTTGGCCTCGTCGAAGGCGAACACCTTGTCGATGACAGGCTTGAGCCGATGCACCGAGATGGCGCGCAGCATGGCTTCGAGGTTGGTGCGATTGCCGACGAACAGGCGGCTGATGGTGGCGAGGCTGCGCTGGTAGACGGGGCCGGGGATCTGCACCGTCCCGCCTTTCGCATCCTGTATGGTGAGAAGCACGATGCGCCCGTAAAGCGCGCAGGCGATCATCGATTGCGCGAAGGTCGGCGGGCCGCCGGTCTCGACGACGAGGTCGATGCCGCCGGTCTGCTCGCGCACCGCAGCACCCCATTCCGGCATGTCGGCGGTCGAGACGACGAGGTCGGCGCCCAGCGCCCGCAGCCGGTCCAGCTTCTCGCTGCGCGAGGTGACTGCCACGACACGGCAGCCGAGCAGCTTGGCGAATTGCAGCGCAAACAGCGCGACACCACCTGAACCGATGACGAGAACCCATTGGCCGGGCTTCGGCATTTCGGCCGCCGTCACCGCATTCCAGGCGGTCAGGCCGGCGCAGGTCAGTGTCGCTGCTTGATGCCAGTCGAGATGATCGGGAAGCCGTACCGCCCATTGCTCGTCGAGCACGGCGTATTCGGCCAGCATCCCGTCCAGCGTGCAGCCAAGCTGGTCGATCAGCCCGGCATTGATGCGGCCGTCGATCCAGCGCGCGAAATAGCTGCCGATGACGCGGTCGCCTGCCGCAAAGCGGTTGACGGCGTCGCCGACGGCAACGACTTCGCCGGCGCCGTCACTCAGCGGGATAACGCCTTGGCGCGGCGCCAGCGGATAGGTGCCGTTGAGGATCATCGTATCGCGGCGGTTGAGCGAGGTGGCGCGAACACGCACGACGATCTCGTGCGGCTTCGGGGTCGGCTGCGCCTCGTTGCGCATCACCAGGCACTTGGTCCCGCCGGTTCCTTCAAGACGATAACTGCGCATTAGCCCTCGCTCAAATATGTAGACTGATCTACATATTATATAGACCGGTTGTCATATTCGAGGCAAGGCCTATAGTGCTCACTCCTGACAGAGGTTGACATGGCGAACGACACTCGCACCCGCATGCTCGAGGCGACGGCGCTGCTGCTGAGGCAGCGCGGCTACCACGGCACGTCGCTCAACGACATCTTGAGCGCCTCCTCTGCGCCAAGAGGCTCGCTTTACTTCCACTTTCCGGGCGGCAAGGACCAGCTGGTCATCGAGGTGACGCGCAATAGCGTCGCCGATGTGACGCAGAGGCTGGACGCCGCGCTCGCCGCTGAAAAGGACCCGGCGGTGGCTGTCCACCACATCTACCAGTCGGTCGCGCGCATGCTGGAAGACAACCAGTTCACGCTCGGTTGCCCGATCGCGCCCGTGGTGTTGGATTCGCCGACCGACATGCCGGAGTTGGTTGAGTTGTGCCGGTCAGCCTTCGAGCAATGGATAGGCTTGCTCCGGGCGGCCTTCGTCAGGGCAGGGGTGCCCGAGCGCCGCGCGCATACGCTGGCGCTGCTGGTCGAATCATCGCTGGAAGGGCTGATGGTGATCGCGCGCGCCACCCACGACCGCGCCCCGGTGCTAGCGGTAGCCGATGAGGTCGCGGCGCTGATTGAGGGGGCATTGCCGGCGAAAGAGATCGCATCACGGCGCATTGACGTTTCGCGCTTCCAGGGCATCAAGGCCAGCGCGGAGCCCTGCTGAAGTGCCGACACTCCAGCTCGGCGATTCACGTTCTGCGCCGACGCCGAAGAGGGGTGAGGGGTATGCTTCCGCTTGGTTTGGAATCGAACAGCCTCTCATCCTCCGTCCCATCAACAAAAAAGGGCGACCTCTCGGCCGCCCTTTCCGTATCTGAAGGCTGACGGGTTGGATTAGAAATCCATACCACCCATGCCGCCCATGCCGCCGCCGCCCATGCCGCCAGGCATGCCGCCGCCAGCCGACTCCTTCTTCGGAGCCTCCGCGATCATGGCTTCGGTGGTGACCAGCAGGCCGGCGACCGAGGCCGCGTCCTGCAGAGCCGTGCGCACAACCTTGACCGGATCGACGATACCCATGGCGATCATGTCGCCATATTCGCCGGTCTGGGCGTTGTAGCCGAAGGTCGCGCCCTTGTTCTCAAGGATCTTGCCGGCAACGATCGATGCTTCCGCACCGGCGTTGGCCGCGATCTGGCGGGCCGGAGCCTGCAGCGCGCGACGCACGATGCTGATGCCCGCGGTCTGGTCGGAGTTGGCGCCGGTTGCCTTGATGCTCAGCGAAGCGCGCAGCAGTGCGACGCCGCCGCCGGGAACGATGCCTTCTTCGACGGCCGCACGGGTCGCGTTGAGGGCGTCATCGACGCGGTCCTTCTTTTCCTTGACTTCCACTTCGGTCGCACCGCCGACGCGGATGACGGCAACGCCGCCCGCCAGCTTGGCGAGACGTTCCTGCAGCTTCTCCTTGTCGTAGTCCGAGGTGGTCTCCTCGATCTGCTGCTTGATCTGGGCGACGCGGCCCTGGATCTCGGCCTTCTTGCCGGCACCATCGACGATGGTGGTGTTCTCCTTGGAGATCGACACCTTCTTGGCGCGGCCGAGCATGTTGAGGCCGACATTCTCGAGCTTGATGCCGAGGTCTTCGGAGATGACCTGGCCACCGGTGAGAATGGCGATATCTTCCAGCATGGCCTTGCGGCGATCACCGAAGCCCGGCGCCTTGACGGCAGCGATCTTCAGGCCGCCACGCAGCTTGTTGACGACCAGCGTGGCCAGGGCCTCGCCTTCGACGTCTTCCGAGATGATGACCAGCGGCTTCGAGGTCTGCACGACAGCCTCGAGGATCGGCAGCATGGCCTGCAGGTTGGAGAGCTTCTTCTCGTGGAGAAGGATGTAGGCGTCTTCCAGATCCGCAACCATCTTCTCGGCGTTGGTGACGAAGTAGGGCGAGAGATAGCCGCGGTCGAACTGCATGCCTTCGACGACCTCGAGCTCGGTCTCGGCGGTCTTGGCTTCCTCGACGGTGATGACGCCTTCATTGCCGACCTTCTGCATCGCTTCCGCGATCATCGAGCCAACCGAAACATCGCCATTGCCGGCGATGGTGCCGACCTGGGCAACCTCTTCTGAGGTCTTGATCTTCTTGGCGTTCTTGATCAGCGTCGCGACGACGTCGGCGACGGCGAGGTCGATGCCGCGCTTGAGGTCCATCGGGTTCATGCCGGCGGCAACCGCCTTGTGGCCTTCCTGGACAATCGACTGTGCCAGAACGGTCGCGGTCGTGGTGCCGTCGCCGGCGATGTCGTTGGTCTTCGAAGCAACTTCGCGGACCATCTGCGCGCCCATGTTTTCGAACTTGTCTTCAAGCTCGATTTCCTTGGCGACGGTGACGCCGTCCTTGGTGATGCGCGGTGCGCCGAACGACTTGTCGATGACGACGTTGCGGCCCTTGGGGCCGAGCGTGACCTTCACCGCGTCGGCGAGGATGTTGACGCCGCGCAGCATGCGCTCACGAGCGTCGCGGGAGAATTTTACGTCTTTGGCAGCCATTTTTAGCTCCTGGCAGGGGCTTGGATTGAGCCCGAAGATTTAAATGAGGGTGAGGCCGATATTCAGCCGATGATGCCCATGATGTCGGATTCCTTCATGATCAGAAGGTCTTCGCCATTGAGCTTGACTTCGGTGCCCGACCACTTGCCGAACAGGATGCGGTCGCCGGCCTTGACGTCCAGCGGGACGAGCTTGCCGGCTTCGTCGCGGGCGCCGGAACCGACGGCGATGATCTCGCCTTCCTGCGGCTTTTCCTTAGCCGTATCGGGGATGATGATCCCGCCCGCGGTCTTGGATTCGGATTCGACCCGACGAACGACCACGCGGTCATGAAGCGGGCGGAACTTCGACTTTGCCATTTTTTATTCCTCGATGAGAATGGTGAGAACAGTTCCTCCGTCCGGCGGCGCCGGACATGTGGTTAGCACTCATCTTGGTGGAGTGCTAACGTGGCCGTGAAATAGGCTGGCAGCTCGCGTGAGTCAAGGCGCCCGGTGAGCATCATCAGGACAATTGCTTCAAACATGATCATTGACTAATCGCTGATCTTGCCGGGAGGAGGATGCCATGACCATTCATCATCACCCAGGCAAGGAGCGGATCGACGCGGTGCGGGCTTTCAACCGCTTCTACACTCGCCAGATCGGGCTGCTCGACGAAGGGCTGCTGAAAAGCACTTTCTCGCTGACCGAGGCGCGGGTGCTCTATGAACTGGCGCATCGCGATGGCCTGACCGCCACCGACCTTGCGCGCGATCTCGGCCTCGATGCCGGTTATCTCAGCCGGCTGCTGAAGAAGTTCGAGGAGCGTGATCTGGTTGAGCGCGCCACGATCGAGGCGGATGCGCGGCGCTCGTCGATCGCGCTCACCAAGGCCGGGCGGCAGGCTTTCGCGCCGCTGAACCAGGGCTCGCACGACCAGGTCGCGGCTTTGCTCGAACGGCTTTCGGTTGCCGAACAGGACAGGCTGGTCAAGGCCATGCAGACGGTGCAGCGCCTGCTGGACGGGACCGCCGAACCCAAGATTCCCTACACGCTGCGGCCTCTGCAGGTCGGCGACATCGGCTGGATCATCCATCGCCAGGGTCTGCTCTACGCGCAGGAATATGGCTGGGACGAGACCTATGAAGCGCTGGTCGCCGAAATCCTCGGCGCCTTCGTCAAATCCTTCGATCCGAAATGGGAACGCAGCTGGATCGCCGAGCGGGAAGGGGAGGTCGTTGGCTCGGTCTTCGTCGTGCGCCAGTCGGACGCGGTGGCGAAGTTGCGCCTGCTCTATGTCGAGCCGTCGGCGCGCGGCCTCGGCATCGGCAAGCGGCTGGTCGAGGAATGTGTCGGCTTTTGCCGCGCCACGGGTTACGGGACACTGACGCTGTGGACCAACGACGTGCTCGCCGCCGCCCGCCACATCTATGAGGCTGCGGGCTTCAAATTGACCAACGAGGAGCGCCACCATTCCTTCGGCAAGGATCTGGTCGGCCAGAACTGGGATTTGGAGTTGTAGCAGCGCTGCAGAATTTCGGGCATCGGCCTGCGGCGGTCGCTCAGGTCGCAGGCTTGATGTTTTGGTTCAAGCGAAAGAAATTGGTAGGATCATACTTGTTTTTTAGTGCGGCCAACTTCGGATAATTCTCGCCGTAAGCTGCCAGAACCCGATCAGTGCCCTCGTCGCCGAGATTGTTGGCATAGACGCCGCCGGTCGAGAACGGTCTCATTGCATCCCACAGCTCACGCGCCCATCGGATGTGCGTTTCGTCGTCAGACGGATTGTCCCAGATCGATATCGGGAAGCAATCGTAAAGTGCATCTCGGTTGGCGCAGGGCGTTCCGTCCATCGGTACTCGCGAGATGGCGCCGCCAACCTGCTGCAGGACCAGAAGCGATTCGCTGGGTGCAGTCATGTAAGCCGCAAACATGGTATCGATCGCCTGATCTGTGATTTCGCGCATGAACTGCGCCTTCCAGTAGTAGCGCCGACCGCGCGGAAAGAGGCTGTCCGCGGCCGATTGGATTTGAAGATAGGGGACAGGAGCAATCCGGCGCTCAACCGGCGTGCCATACTCTCTCAGAGGTTGAATGATTTGCTGGCCCTCGTCGAGTGGGCCGATGTAGCACGCCGATATGCTGAAGAAGCGTTCGCCCGAGGGCGCCGTCACAAGTGCTGCATCCAGGCTCAGCTCATCCGGGGCGCCGCTCGAGAACGCACGATAGAACCGCATCGCTTCGCGTGCCTCTTCGTACCGGTATAGCATCGATCCCGCGATGAGGAGCGGACCCACGGGATGGAGCTTGTATTCGAAAGTCGTGACTATTCCGAAATTGCCGCCGCCGCCCCGAATGCCCCAGAACAAATCTGCATTTTCGGCCGCGTTTGCCGTGAGCAACCGGCCGTCCGCCGTCACGATTTCGACAGCGACAAGGTTGTCGCAGCTCAGTCCATGTTTGCGGCCAAGCTTGCCGAACCCGCCGCCGAGTGTCAGTCCGGCTATGCCGGTATCCGCGTTGACACCCATGGTCGTCGCAAGACCATGGACCTGCGTGGCTGCGTCGAACTCGCCCAGGTTCAAGCCGGCTTCTGCGCGCGCAACACGACGGATCGGGTCGACTTCGATCCGCTTCATGCGTGACACATCGATCACCACGCCGCCGTTGCATACCGAACTGCCGGCGACGTTATGGCCACCGCCGCGGACGGCGACGAGGAAGCCTTGCGATCGGGCGAAGTTGACGGCCGTGACGACATCGCTGGATTCGGCGCAATAGAAGATAGCCGCCGGCCTCTTATCGACCATGCCATTCCAAACTCTGCGCGCCTGGTCATAGCCAGGGTCGTCCGGAAGGATCAGATCGCCGCGAATCGCCTGCCTGAGGCGGGCGATATCTGGCGCCTGCAACGTCGGCTCGGAACCGTCTATAAGCTTGAACATGCTCATCGAGGGACACCCTTCGTGATTCGGCACGGTTGGACAGGCCGCTTTCGTTCACCGACATGTGTCGGATTATAATGATCTCATGCGGCGCCATTCGCTGCAAAATCGAATATCTCAGTCGCTGGATGAGCTAAATTCATCTAAACTGCCTGGATGAGAAAACTTCCGCCGCTCGGGTCGCTTCGCGCCTTCGAGGCCGCTGCCAGGCTGATGAGCTTCAGGAAGGCCGCGACGGAACTCGGAGTGACGCCAACGGCCATCAGCCACCAGATTCGATTGCTGGAGGAGGTCTGTGGGCAACTGCTGTTCCGGCGGCGCCCACGACCGCTCGTGCTCACAGGCGTGGGCGAACGGCTATTCCCGGTAATTTGCAACGGCTTCGACGCTTTCGCTGCGGCAATAGCATCAGCCTCGGCCGGTGTTGGCCAACGCCCGTTGCGCGTGACGAGCCCAAATGCATTTGCCAGCCGATGGCTGGTTCCGCGCCTGTCGAAGTGGCGCGAACAGCATCCGAACATTCCACTGGAGATCATCGGGACAGACGCCGTTCTGGACCTGCGAGCCGGTGACGCCGACGTCGCGATCCGCTATGCGCGCAGAATGCCGAGGGATGTTCCCGCGCAGGAAATTTTTCGGGACGCATTCTTTCCGGTATGCAGCCCGGAGCTGTTCGCGGAAGGCGACCGACAGATCGAGCGCGCCGCCGATCTGCTGCAACACCCGCTCATCCATTTCAATTGGACGAACCGCGACCCGGAAGCGCCGACTTGGCAGCGATGGCTGGCGATCGCACGCTCGATCGATCCCAGCATCCCCAATGCCAACCAGGCATGGGACTTAAGCTTCCGCGAAGAGCTGCACGCGATCGACGCGGTCGCGGCCGGCCAAGGCATCGCTATCTGCAGCGATGTGGTCGTCAGTGGCGAACTCGAGGCCGGCAGGCTGGTCAAGGCACATGATCTCTCTCTGCCAGGCTATGGCTTTTACCTTGCCTGCGTAGCCAATCACCCCCGACAAGCGCATATCGAAGCCTTTTCCGCCTGGATGAGATCGATGGCCTGAGCATCTGAACGCCGATTTTCTGCACGCTCGTCACAAGCGCTCGACATAATAAATTGCTAACCACGATCGCCCTGCACTGACTGCCATGCACACTTGCCGGCTTCTGGCATAATCCGGGCTCCTTGAATTATGAGCACGCTTATTATATATGTCGCTCATGGTTTCCGACGGCATCGACAGATTGGGCTTTTTGATCCACGACGTGCAGCGCCTGATGCGCAAGCGCTTCGAGGCGCGCGCCAGTGGTTTCGGCCTTTCTTCGGCGCAATGGCGGCTTCTGGTACGTGTCGCCAAGGAGGCGGGTGTCGCGCAGGCGCGGCTTGCCGAGCTTCTCGAAATCGAGCCGATCAGCGTGTCGCGCCTTGTCGATCGCATGGAGGAGGGCGGCTGGATCGAGCGCCGTCCCGACGCAACCGACAGGCGAGTGCGCATGATTTTCCCGACCGCCAAGGCGAACGCGGCCTACGCCCACGTCAAGAGCCTTGCCGGCGAGGTCTATGAGGAATCGCTCGTTGGCGTCTCGCCGGAAGATCGCCGCGTCCTGGTCAAGGCGCTGGAGACAATGGTGCAGAATCTTGCAGATGGTGAGACGCCGCCCTCGGAAAAAGTGAAGAATACGGAAGGCGCAGCAGCATGAACGCGGTAGCCAAACTAGATGAGAATGCGGCCAAGCTGGAGATGGAAGCTCCCGCGAAGCCGGCGGCAGCTCCGGTAACGGTGGCTCCGCAGGTAGCTCCAGCGCCGGTGGCGCCGAAGAAGAAGCGCCGTGCCGGCCGTTTCCTTTTGATGTTTGTGCTGCCGGCTGCGTTGATCGCCGGCGGCAGCTATGTCTGGGTGACCGGCGGCCGCTATCAGGAGACCGAGAACGCCAATCTGCAGCAGGCCAAGGTATCGATAGCCGCCGATACGGCGGGTCGCATCGTTCAGGTCGACATTTTCGACAACCAGTCTGTCAAGCAGGGCGACGTGTTGTTTGCTATCGATCCCGAGCCCTACCGGATCGCATTGGCCCAGGCCGACGCGGCGGTGGCCGGCGCACGGCTCAATGTCGAGCAGCTGCGTGCAGCCTACAGCCAGGCGCTGGCGCAGGAGAAGTCGGACGAAAGCCAGGTCAAGTACGCGCAGTCGCAATATGACCGTGCCGCCGACCTTGCCCAGAAGGGCATCAACGCCAAGTCGTCGCTGGACGAAGCCAAGAACGACCTCGACAAGGCCAAGCAGCAGCTGGCCGTGGCCCAGCAAGGGATCGTCAGCGCCAAGGCGGCACTTGGCGGCAATCCCGACATCGAGACCGACAAGCATCCAACGGTAATGGCGGCGCTCGCCGCACGCGACAAGGCGGCCTACGATCTGGTCCAGACCACGGTCAAGGCACCTGCCGACGGCATCATCAGCCAGGCCGCTTCGTTCAAGGTCGGCCAGTATGTCGGTTCGGGCACGCCGCTGTTTTCGCTGGTCGAGATCGGCGACACCTGGGTCGACGCCAATTTCAAGGAAACCCAGCTCACCAACATGAAGCCGGGCCAGAAGGCCGAAATCGCGGTCGATACCTATCCGGGCAAGACGTTCGAAGCCACCGTCAAGGCGATCGGCGCCGGCACCGGGGCCGAGTTCTCGCTGCTGCCCGCGCAGAACGCCACCGGCAACTGGGTCAAGGTGACGCAGCGCATTCCGGTCCGCCTGGAATTGGCCGATGCCGACGCCAAGACGGCGCTGCGCACCGGCATGAGCGCGACGGTCACGGTGGACACCGGCGTTTCCCGCGGGCTGCCGAGCATTTTCCACCGCGCCACGGCAGGCGAGGCCAAGTAAAGAGGCCTGGTAGCGGCCGCATAGCAAACAGCGAGATGGATGCAGGATTGGTCCGAGGGAGACGCAGGAAAAGTTGAATGCGTAGACGGGCTAGCCCGCCTGAGCAGACAACGCCGCGCAGGATCTTCGGTCCTCAGGTTTCCGGGCGGCAGGCGCCCGCTTTGTCGAGACGCTCAGTCGATGTAACCCCCACATCGATGCTCGCGTCCCACCGCGATGAGGGTCTCTCTACAGCGGGGCCTCGCCGTCCGGAAACCTAATGTACACGTTTTTGTTACCTGCTGGAAGTTTTACGTCATGAGCAGCCCAGAACCCTTTCGCGAAGTGCCGCACCGCGGCCTGATCACTGTTGCGCTCATGCTGGCGACGATCATGCAGGCGCTCGACACGACGATCGCCAACGTTGCGCTGCCGACCATGACCGGCGATCTCGGCGCCTCCCCCGACAACATCAACTGGGTGCTGACCTCCTACATCGTTGCCGCCGCGATCATGACGCCGGTGACCGGCTGGCTGGCCGACCGCTTCGGTCGCAAGGAGCTGTTCCTGACGGCCGTGGTCGGCTTCACTGTCTTCTCAATGCTGTGCGGCATCGCCTGGAGCCTTGAGACCATCGTTTTGTTCCGGCTGATGCAAGGCGTGTTCGGCGCGGCCATCGTGCCGCTGTCGCAGACCTTCCTGCTCGACATCAACCCCAGGGAACGCCACGGCCAGGCCATGGCCATCTGGGGCGCCGGCATCATGCTGGGACCGATCCTTGGCCCGACGCTGGGTGGCTGGCTGACCGAGAATTTCAACTGGCGCTGGGTGTTCTTCATCAACCTGCCGGTCGGCATCATCGCCTTCCTCGGCATGGCCGCATATCTTCCCAGCGTCGCCCGGCGGGTGCGCAGCTTCGATTTCTTCGGCTTCACCATGCTCTCGCTCGGTGTCGGCGCGCTGCAGCTGATGCTCGATCGCGGCGGCGAGGTCGACTGGTTTTCCTCGATCGAGATATGGATCGAGCTTGGCCTTTCCATCACCGGCTTCTGGGTATTCACCATTCATACGTTGACGGCGGAGCACCCCTTTATCGACCCCAAGATTTTCCTCGATCGCAATTTCGTCACCGGGCTGGCGTTCATCTTTGTCATGGGCGTGCTCATCCTGGCGAGCATGTCGCTGCTGCCGCCCATGCTGTCGACCATCTTCGGCTATCCGACACTCACCATCGGCATCGTTCTGGGGCCGCGCGGTGTCGGCACGATGATTGCGATGCTGTTCGTCGGGCGGATCATGCACAGGATCGATGCCAGGATCCTCGTCGTCATCGGCTTCCTGCTGACCGCGCAATCGCTCTACACCATGTCCAGCTTCTCGCCGCAGATGGACAACTGGCTTATCCTCAGCTCCGGCGTCATCCAGGGCCTTGGAATGGGAATGGTGTTCGTGCCGCTGTCCACCGTGGCTTTCGCTACGCTCGACGCACGCTTCCGCACCGATGCCACGGCGTTGTTCAGCCTGGTGCGCAATCTTGGCTCGTCGATCGGTGTGTCGGTGGTGACGGTTCTGCTGGTGCGTAACACGCAGATCAACCACGCCGAGCTCTCGGCCTATGTCAATCCGTTCAATCCCAACCTCTGGGCGGCATCGCCGGCAGCGGCGGGCGGCGATCCGACGGCGCTGTCGCTGATGGATCGCATGGTCAATATCCAGGCGATGATGATCTCCTACGTCAATGACTTCAAGTTGCTGATGATGATGACACTGCTTGCTGTCCCGTTTGTTTTCCTGCTGCGCAAGCCAAAGGCTGCGCCGCCCGCCGGTGGGGCGCCTGCCGCGCACATGGACTAAGCCTCACAGCTCCGGCACCGCGACCGGCTCACGGGTTCCGTTGCCTGTGCCGGTCGCGTCGGCGTTGAGCAAGGTTCACCTGCCATTAGTATATCCGGACCAATATGCACTCGCTTCTGGGTTGAAGGCGAGCCTCCATTGCTTGCTTCAAGCATCAGCGGGAGGAATTGTGTTTGGCCACGAAATCATCCAGGCAAACCGCCGAAGCGCCTGAATCCGCCAATTTGACGACGCTGGCAAAACTGGCGACTGCCTCATATGAGGCCCTCGAGCGCGAGCTTCGCACCACGATTGCGGCACTTCAGGACCAGGCACTGCGGTTCCAGACCGCGATCGAGAACATCTCGCAAGGCATCTGTTTCTTTGACGCCGATGAACGGCTGATCCTGTGCAACCGACGCTATGCGGAAATCTATCGCCTTGCGCCGGAGCAATTGCAGCCGGGTGCGGCGCTGCGCGAAATCGTCGAGCGGCGCGTCGCTGTCGGGACCTCGGCAATGAATGCGGACGCTTATCTGGCGTTGGCGCGGGCGGTCAATTCGGGCACGGCTTCGGGGAACTGGACAGCCGACCTCGCCGATGGCCGGACAATCCAGGTCTGCCATCAACCGATGCCTGACGGCGGCTGGGTGGCCACGCACGAGGACATCAGCGAGCTCAGCGCCAATCGCCTGGTCGTCGACGAGCGTATCTCGCTGCAGACGCTGATCGACCTGGTGCCTGACTACATGTGGGTGAAGGACACCGAAAGCCGCTTCGTCGTCGCCAACCGAGCCATTGCGTCCGACAGCGGTCGGGACAGCACGAGCGACATGATCGGTCTGAGCGACTTCGACCTTCACGCGCCGGATCTTGCGCAAAAATTTCGCTCCATCGAGCAGCAACTGATGCGTGATGGACAACCGATGATCGACGAGGAGGAGTTCGTCGTCGATGCGTCAGGCACCGGCAAATGGTTCCTGTCGACGAAGCTGCCGTTGCGCAACGTTCAAAACAACATTTTCGGCCTCGTCGGCATTGCCCGCGACATCACTGCGCGCAAGCAGGCCGAAATCCTTCGCGACGGGCAGGCGCATATCCTCGAGATGATCGCAAAGAGCGCCCCCCTCGAAGACGTGCTCGAGCGGCTCATGCGTCTGGTCGAGTCCCAACTGGCGGGGATATTCGGTTCGGTCTTGCTGCTCGACAAGGATGGCACCCACTTGCGCCACGCAGCCGCGCCGAGCCTGCCGAGAGACTACACCGACGCCGTCGACGGCGCCGCGATCGGCCCTCGGGCCGGGTCTTGCGGAACCGCTGTCTATCGGCGCGAGCCGGTGATTGTCGCTGACACCATGCACGATCCGCTTTGGCAAGATTATCGCGAACTCGCGCGGCCGCACGGTTTGCGTTCATGCTGGTCGACCCCGATCCTGTCGCATCAGGGCGCCGTGCTCGGCGTCTTTGCGATGTATTCGATGACGGTGCGCGAACCGACCGAGGCCGAGACACGCCTCATCGATTTCACGACGCGCATCGCCGGGATCGCCATCGAACGCAAACAGGCCGAAGACCGCATCCACTTCATGGCCAACCATGACGTGCTGACCGGGCTTCCCAATCGCGCCTTGCTCGAGGACCGGCTTTCGCAGGCGGTCTTGTACGCCCAGCGATACGGTCGCTGGGTGACGGTGGTGTTCATCGATCTGGACAACTTCAAATTCGTCAACGACACGCTCGGCCACAATGCCGGAGACGAGCTTCTGAAGATCGTCGCAAGCCGCATGGTCGACTGCGTCCGGGCGACCGATACCGTCGTGCGGCTTGGCGGCGACGAATTCGTCGTCGTACTGTTCGACCAGCCGGCGAACGTCGATCTCGTCTCCGAGACCTTGCAAAAGCTCAGGGCTTCACTCGCCGAGCCGGTTCAGCTCGGAGCGCATCTTGTACGGGCGACGGCCAGCATCGGCATTGCCAACTATCCCAAGGATGGGACGGATCCCGATACGCTGCTGGCAAATGCCGACGCGGCCATGTATCGCGCCAAGGAGTTCGGCCGCGACAACTTCCAGTTCTACGCTCCGGAGTTCAACACCAGGGCGCATGAAAAATTCGTGCTTCAGGAAGAGTTGCGAAACGCCTTGGCGCGTTCGGAATTCACGCTGCTCTACCAGCCGCAGGTGGACCTTCGGTCAGGTCGGGTTTTTGCGGTCGAGGCGTTGATACGCTGGAACCATCCAACGCTTGGCACGGTAATGCCGACGACGTTCATCCCGACCGCCGAGGAGACAGGTCTGATCGTACCGATCGGCGACTGGGTTCTGCATGAGGCGTGCCGGCAGAACAAGGCCTGGCAAGACGCAGGGCTGCCGCCCTTGACCGTTTGCGTGAACGTGTCGCCGCGGCAATTCAGGGAACGCAACCTGATCGATCGCATCGTCAGCGCGTTGAAGGGCAGCGGCCTGGAGGCCAGGTATCTCGAGCTGGAGGTGACCGAGAGCCTTATCATGCAGGATATCGAGCTCGCGGTCGCGACCATGAACGCCCTGCAAAGCCTGGGTGTCCAGATCTCGATCGATGATTTCGGCACCGGCTATTCCAGCCTCAGTGCACTCAAGACCTTTCCCGTGGCGCGGCTGAAGATCGACAAGTCCTTCATCAAGGATCTCGCCGCCGACGAGAACGACCAGGCTGTGGCCAGCGCGGTGATTTCATTGGGGCAAAATCTCAACCTGAGGGTCATTGCCGAAGGCGTTGAGACGGATGATCAGGTGGCCTTCCTGCGCAGGAACAATTGTGACGAGATGCAGGGTTATCATTTCAGCAGGCCGGTTTGTGCGCAGGACATCGAGGAATTGCTCGGCGGCGGTCGCAAAGACTGATGGGTCGGCCATCCTGCAGGCTTCCGCCGACCCAAATGGCGGAAATTATCTGCCGAGCACAAGGCACCAATAGCGAAGCGTGCTGTCGCGGCCGTCGCGTACATAGGCGAGGCCGAAGCGCGTGAAGCGCGGGTCGAGCATGTTGCGGCGGTGGCCTGGCGAATGCACCCAGATATCGAACAGCTTCTGCTGGTCGAAGCGGCCTTCGGCGATGTTTTCGGCGGCCGCGCCGGCAATGCCATTGTCTTTGACGCGCGAGGCAAAGTCCTTGCCCCAGCCGGTGGTGTGGTTCATGCGGCCGCCGCGCGCCATATAGCCGGCCTGCTGCAGCGCCGCCTGTTCGAGCTGAGGATCGGCGACAACCGGCGCGAGACCCGCCGAAGCGCGGATGCCGGCCAGCGTGCCGGCGGCGGAAGCAGAGACACCGGCGCCTTCGCCGGTAGGCAGCACTGCGGTTGCGCAGGCGGTGAGCCCGGCAAGGGCGCCAAGGCCGGCAGCTCTGAGCAGCACGCGCCTGTTTAGGCCAGGTTGGGCCTCATGATTTTCGATTTTCGTAACGGTCATGCCCGCCTGACATAACCGCGATCATGGCTTTTGCCGGGCAGGGGACTAACCGCTGCGGATAAGTTTGCAGTTGGACAATAATGGCCAGCCGGGCGATCCCGGTATTTAGCGTTGCTTCGGCGAGTCAATACTGAGCCTGCGCTTGCGCGCCGTCCCTCTCGACAAGACCAACGGTTGGACGCGATCGAGCGCAGGCGGGTTCAGTTGGGGCTGGTTGTGGCGGTGAACCCGCACTGCTTCTGTTCCATATCGATCTGCTTCGTGATGCGAATGGCGTTCTGTGCATAGGCCTCCGTCACGGAGCCACTATTCACGGTCTTGTCCTTCAGCGGACTCACGCCTGCGCAGAGGTGGAAAACATGCGGCTCGGCGGACTTCGCGGCTCCGTTTTCGGGCGCGATCCAGTAAACGACATCCTGACCGGCGGGGTGGCTCGCGTCCCGCGTCGCCGCCGCCACCGCGGCGGTGTCCGTCGCGATCGCCTGCGCCTGAGCGGCGACATCGGGCGAACAGGCGGTGGTCGGCTGCCCCGACTTGATCTGGGCTGCGCACGTGTTCATATCCTGAGTGTACTGTTCGACCGACGGGGGTTTGAAACTGATCCCCGTAACCGTCGCGAGCACAGCCAGCGCAGCGCCGACGCCGCCGGCAATCTTCTTGGTCCGCGGATCCATGTTTTTGTCGGTGAGGATCAGGAAAACCAGTGGGAGGAAGGCAATCAGCGTGATGATTGCGCCGAGCTGGTTTTGGAAGAAGAACCTGGCCGCGTCGGATGCGCGGGCCGGATCGTGCCTGTTGGCCGCCTTCCACAGCAAGTTGCCGGCGATTGCGAAAATCGCGATGCCGACCAGAAGGCCGATGATCAGCGACAGGTGTCCCTGGTCGAACTTGTTCTGGCGAAGCAGCATAATTCCGTAGATCTCGCCGCCAATGGCGACGATCCACGAGAGTGCGGCGAAAAGGCGAAGACGCGTGGCGGAGGACTTCTGGCCCTGCGTCGCTTGCCAATCCTTGGTAACGTCTGGCTTGTTGTCGGTCATTGACCAGATCCCCTGATATCGACACTTCTGCCGGCGGCGTCAGACCAGAAGCCCAACCGCCCTGCGCAGCGTCATTGAACGAGCGTTACCTGCCTTGGCGACACGGCGAAAATGTGAGCGCCACGGCAGGCCTCATCTCCATTCATAATTCATATTGCGCATGAGTGAATCCGTCCATACCCACGCAGGCAGACGCCTATGCGGCGATGGCTCTGTTCTTCTTAATCTCTGGCTCGAACTTGACGCTGCCTTCCCTCGCTTGCCTCGCTTTTCTGGCGATCCGGTGGAAGCCGCGGTGGTCACAGGACCGGTCGAAAGCAACGTCGGCAGAACTGAGGCCGGCTCGATGGTCCAAGGACCTGAAAGCGGCCAGTCCGCTTGCGGCCCAAAATGCGACGTTAGAGTATCTGCTCGGCAATGAAGCTTCTGGCGCTGCCGGTGCATTCCGGTAGTCGGCCCGGATCCGACGCGAAGCGGCTGTCCAGGCTCGGATATCAAGCGTCAGATTTTCACTATCGTGCTAGGCGGCTGTGTCCAGACTCGTTTCCGGCGTCGATGAGGCCCGGCTGGCCCGATCGTCCTCGGTATCTTCCCACCAATCGCCCAGGGCATCGATGAGCGGCACGAGCTTGAGACCGGGCTCCGTGAGGTCGTAATCCACGCGTAGCGGATAGCCGGCATGCGCCGTTCGCCGCACGATCCCGGCTTCCTCCAGCTTGCGCAGTTCGAGCGCCAGGATGCGGTGCGACACGGTTGGGTTGTCACGCCTCAGGTCGCTGAAGCGCTTGGTCCCGTCCTTGAGATAGTAGAGCAGCAAGGTGGGCCAGCGACCGCTGAGCACACGCATTGTCTCTTCGATCGGGCAGCGAGAGACGACATCTTTCATGGCGGGAACCTGGTTACAGAATAGTGCGTAATTTACATGGGGCGACCAGCGTTTAGGGTCAAGTTTCGCTGCGCAGCGTGATCCCTAAATCATGGAAGAGACAAAGAAATGGAACCTATCCTCCTTTACGGCTTCCCGCTGGGAAGTTCGATGGGGCTCGTCGCTGCTTTTGAACGCCTCGGACAACCCTATCGCCTGTGTCGCGTCGATATGCTCACTGAAATGAAGGATGACGCCTATGCCAGCATCAACGGCCGTCAGGAAACGCCGGTGTTGATCACGGACGAGGGCAGGGTGCTCACCGAGACCATGGCGATCGCCGCCTGGCTCGAAGCTCGTGACACGCAACGCCGTATCAGCTTCGAGCCTCGCTCGCCGGAGGCCGACCGGATGCACCAGTTGATGGCTTTCGTGAACACCGGTTTCACCACCGCTTTCACCCCTCTCTGGGCTGCATATGAAATGGAATCGGCCGAACCGCTGCTGCTGACAACCTTGCGTGACTTTGGCCGCAAGATCGTTGCCAACCGCCATTACCAGCTCGAGGCGATGATCGCCGACACGGAATTCCTGATCGGCGATCGGCTGACGCTTGCGGATACCACGCTGATTGGCGTGGCGCGCTGGGCGGAGTTCCACAAGGCGGTCGACGGCGCGAGCTACCCCAAGCTGGCCGCATTGCGCGGCAGGATCGAAGCTGATCCGGCAGTGGGTTACGCCCAGGCCATCGAGGATGGCGAAAAGCCGGCGGGTTCGGGTGCCTGTCTTGGCCATGTCCCGTTGACCGAAGTGATCGATCGTTTCGCTGCCTAGCTTTTGTCACGCAGCTCAGCCGCGGGGGGGGGGGGGGGGGGGGGGGGGCCGGGCGGGGGGGGGGGGGGGGCGGGGGGGGGGGGGGGGGGGGGGGGGGCGCGGCAACGCGCGCCGGGCGCTGGGGGTGGGGGGGGCGGGGGGGCGCGAGCCCGGCGGGGGCGGCGGGTGGGAGGT